>NZ_MIFU01000098.1:0-43063 GCF_001855215.1 Pseudomonas sp. 06C 126
TGGCCGATCGCGGCGGGCCCACGGAGCAATGCCTGACTGCGGGCATGCCGAGCCTAGGCGAGGCACCGAGTGGTGGGGCAAGAGCGCTTTGGTTACTTTGGACTGGGCCGGCACTCCGGCTCTTCGAAAGTGACCCGCCGTCAGGGCGGAACCCTAAGTGGCCGTGACCGCAGCAACGGATATGTACACCTCCCCCCAATCCGCGGCGCCTGCATCGCAGGCAAGCCAGCTCCCACAGAAGCCAGCTCCCACAAAAGCCAGCTCCCACAAAAGCCAGCTCCCACAAAAGCCAGCCCCTACAAAGATGACAAGATCAACCCCGCTCAGGTCTACTACGCTCTGAGTCAGGGTTTTACCGGCCTCGTGCGTCGGTCATCAAGGTCACGAATGGATAAATACACCCCTCACACCTGGCAACCCCACGAGCGTCCAAGCTTGCCGGGGTCGCCATCGACGCCCCATCACCCCACGCTCAAGCGCTGGGCCTTTGCCCTGGTTGGCGTGCTGGTAGCAATCACCGGCGGCCTCGGCAACGCCCTGGTGATCGCCAACCTGCCGTACCTGCAAGGCGCATTGGGCGCGACCACCGCCGAAATGGCCTGGTTGCCTGCGGCGTATGTCATGACCAACGTGTCGATGAACCTGCTGCTGGTGAAATTCCGCCAGCAGTTCGGGCTGCGGGCGTTTACCGAAGTGTTCCTGGTGCTGTACGCGCTGGTGACCTTCGGCCACTTGTTTGTCAACGACCTCAGTTCGGCGATTGCCGTGCGTGCGGCCCACGGCATGGTTGGCG
Organism: Pseudomonas sp. 06C 126; assembly: GCF_001855215.1. NCBI lineage: Bacteria > Pseudomonadati > Pseudomonadota > Gammaproteobacteria > Pseudomonadales > Pseudomonadaceae > Pseudomonas > Pseudomonas sp. 06C 126. Next base: position 794 of record NZ_MIFU01000098.1, read on the forward strand.
CGGCCCTCAGTTCCCTGGGCCTGTATTACATGGTGCAGGCGTTCCCCGCAAAGTGGCGGCTCAAGGCCCTGGTGCTGGGCCTGGGTACCGCACAACTGGCCCTGCCGATGGCGCGGCTGTTTTCCGAAGACTTGCTGCAGATTGCCGAGTGGCGCGGCCTGTACCTGTTTGAGCTGGGCATGGCGCTGACGTGCCTGGGCTGTGTGTTCCTGCTCAAGCTGCCGCCGGGTGATCGCTTCAAGACCTTTGAAAAACTCGACTTCCTGACCTTCGCCTTGCTCGCCTCGGGCGTGGCATTGCTGTGTGCGGTGCTGTCCCTGGGGCGTATCGACTGGTGGCTGGAAGCACCGTGGATCGGCGTCGCCTCCGCCTGTTCGCTGGTGCTGATCATGGCCGGATTGGCCATCGAGCATAACCGCGCCAACCCGCTGCTGATGACCCGTTGGCTGGGCGGCGGGGTGATGATTCGCCTGGCCCTGGCAGTGATCCTGATCCGCATGGTGCTGTCCGAGCAGTCCACCGGCGCCGTGGGCTTTTTGCAGGCACTGAATATGAGCAGCGAGCAGATGCGCACCTTGTATCTGGTGATGCTGCTGGGAGCGATCAGTGGCTTGGTGATCAGCGCATTGACCATCAACCCGGCGCACTTGCTGATGCCCCTGGTGATTTCCCTGGCCCTGATGGCCACAGGCTCGGTGATGGACAGCTTCTCCAGCAACCTGACCCGACCAGAGAACATGTACGTTAGCCAGTTTCTGCTGGGGTTTGGCGGTACTTTCTTCCTCGGCCCGACCATGGTGCTGGGCATGCGCAATGTGCTGAGCAACCCGCGCAACCTGGTGAGTTTTTCGGTGCTGTTTGGTATCTGCCAGAACCTTGGCGGGCTGCTGGGCGCGGCGTTGCTTGGCACGTTCCAGATCGTGCGCGAGAAGTTTCACTCCAGCATGATTGTCGAACACCTGACGTTGCTGGACCCGCGCGTGGCCGCCCGCGTGCAGAGCGGCGGCTCGGCTTATGGCTCGGTGATCGCCGACCCGGAGCTGCGCAACCTGCTGGGCATCCGCAGCCTGGCCACGGCGGCCACCCGTGAAGCCAATGTGATGGCCTATAACGACGTGTTCATGCTGATCGCGATTATCGCGATACTGACCATGTTGTGGATCTTTACCCGCAGCCTGTGGCTGATGAGCACCACCAAAAAAGCTGCCGCCAGTGCAGCGCCTTCCGTTCAACCTAGCGGCGCACTTTCTTCATGAGCGAACCTACGGCTACCACCACGACCACCAATGCCATTGCTTCCACCCCGGAGGGCACCACGCCGCCCGGAGCCACGGTCACCGAACAGCGCTCGCTGCGCGTGCGCATCATCTCGTCTTTGGGCTTTGCCGCGATTGCTATCGTCGGCGTATTGATTGTGTTGTACGCCTGGCAATTGCCACCCTTCAGCAGCGCCGTGGAAACCACCGAAAACGCCTTGGTGCGCGGCCAGGTGACGATCATCGGCCCGCAACTGAGCGGTTATGTGTTCGAGGTGCCGGTGCAGGACTTCCAGCACGTCAAGGCCGGGGATCTGTTGGTGCGGCTCGACGACCGCATCTACAAGCAGCGCCTGGACCAGGCCCAAGCGCAATTGGCGGTGCAGCAGGCGTCCCTGGCCAATGTGGTGCAACAGCGCAACAGCGCCGAGGCGACCATCAAGCTGCGCCAGGCCGCCCTGGCCGACAGCCAGGCCCAGGCCCGCAAGAGCACGGCCGACCTGCGGCGCAACGAAGAACTGATCAGCGATGGCTCGGTGTCGCGCCGTGAACTGGACGTGACCCGCGCCGCCAACGCGCAGACCATCGCCGCCGTGGCCCAGGCCCAGGCCAGCCTGGAAATCGCCCGCCAGGACTTGCAGACGGTGATCGTCAATCGCGGTTCACTGGAAGCCGCCGTCGCCAGCGCCGAGGCCGCGGTGGAGCTGGCGCGCATCGACCTGTCCAACACCCGCGTGCTGGCGCCCCGGGACGGTCAGTTGGGGCAGATCGGCGTGCGTTTGGGGGCCTACGTCAACTCCGGCGCGCAGTTGATGGCGCTGGTGCCGAACCAGCTGTGGGTGATCGCCAATATGAAGGAAACCCAGATGGACCACGTGCAGGTGGGCCAGCCGGTGACGTTCACCGTCGATGCCCTGAACCACCGTAGATTCCATGGCACGGTACAGCGTATCTCGCCGGCCACGGGCGCCGAGTTCAGCCTGTTGCAGGCCGATAACGCCACCGGCAACTTCGTCAAGATCGCCCAGCGGGTGCCGGTGCGGATCACCGTGGACCCGGATCAGGAGCAGAGCGAACGCCTGCGACCGGGGTTGTCGGTGGTGGTCAGCATCGACACGGCAGGCCGCCTGAAAAACAGCCCGCCCTGACATTCCACACACCGCGAGTAGGCGCGAGCTTGCTCGCGAAAGTCGTCAACGATAACGCGGGTTGCCTGGGTAAACGCGTTGTCGGTAAGTTTTTCGCGAGCAAGCTCGCTCCTACAGCATCGGTGGCAGGGTGCCCAGCAGGGACACCGCCGCCACAGCGGCCACGCCTAACAACCATTCGAGCTTCACACTGGCCTGCAGTTGCCCCACGCGCTGCTGGCAATTGTTGATCCGCAGCCGATTGAGCAATGCCAACCCCAGCATGCCCGCCACCAGCAGCACCTTGATCAACAGGATCAAGGCAAACCCGCTGAACAGTGGAGTCGGCCAGAACTGCCCGGTGAGCACACGGATATTGATCAGCCCGGTGACCAGCAAACCGGCCACCAACAGATAACCGACACCGCTGAAGCGCTGCAGGATTTTCTCCAGCGGGTACAGGGCCGCTTGACGCAGGATCAACACCAGCAGCAGCAACCCGCCAAGCCAGGCACCGACGCACAGCAGGTGCACCATCTGGTTGAGAATCAGCAATTGCCCGCTGAGGCCACTGAGCATCGCGCCGTGCCCCACGGGGGCCAGGGTAGCCAGCAGCAGCGCACTGAGGAGCAGACGCACGTGATGCCAGGGTGTCAGCAGGCTCAGCACCAGCAAGCCATTGAGCAACAGATGCAGGCTCCAGACCTTGCCGAAGAACGTTTTGCCCAGCACCAACTGCACCGTCGCCAGATCCAGCGCCGCCAGTTCACTGCCGGCCATGCTGGCACTGATCAACAGCAACCAGCTCACACCCGACCCCAGGGCCAGCCAGGCCAGCAGCGTGGTGATGCGTGACAACTGCCGATCCAGGGCCGGCCGCGGGCTTGTGCCCAATAACCAGGGCCTGAATACACAGGCCCCGAACATCAGCAAAACCACCATGAAGTGCAGGAAACGGCACAGCACCAGCAGGGTTGCCATGGGTTATTGGCCGACCTTGAAGCTGTAATTGCCTGCGCTTTTGTGGGTGTCGACCGAGACGGCTTGCCACTCGACCTTATAGGTGCCGGCGGCCAACGGTGCGGCAGGGGTCACAACCAGGGTTTTCTTGTCGGCGTCTGGAGTTTCCAGGCCCTTGATCGCCACTTCGGTGCCGTCCTTGCTCAGGGAGACCTTGGTGAACGTGGCCTCGACACCTTCGGAGAACACCAGGCGCAGGTCGGCGGGCGCGGCGACGGTGCTGTCGGCGGCCGGCGCAGTGGTTTTCAGGTGGGCATGGGCAAAGGCGGTCGAAGCCCCCAGCAGCGAGGCCAGCAAGGTCACCGTAGTCAGGGTTTTCTTGATCAACATCGTGCACTACCTATCAATGGGAGAGGGGGGCAGTGTACGAAGTTTCCACTCAGGCTGTCGCCCCGATCTAGAGCGGATGGTAGTCTTCCAGGCATGTCGTTGTCAGGGAGCCCCTATGGGCAATCACAAGATCGGTATCCGTCGGGTCAACGTCGAAAAGATTCTGCTGGCGGCTGAAAAGGTCTTCGCCGAGAAGGGCTATGGCAGCACCGCCATGGCCGACATTGCCGAACAGGCGCAACTGCCGCGCTCCAACCTGCATTACTACTTCAGCACCAAAAGCGAGTTGTACAGCGCGGTGTTGTTCGACCTGCTGGAGGTGTGGAAGCAGGACGCCCTGTGCTTCGAGATGTTCGATGACCCGCGCGTGGTCCTCAGCAGCTACATCCGGGCGAAGATGCAGCATTCGCGCAGCCGCCCGTATGGCTCGAAGGTCTGGGCCAACGAAATCATCCACGGCGCGCCGACCCTCGGCGAAGCGCTGGATGCGAGCCTGTACGACTGGGCCAAAATGAAGGAAGCGAAAATCCGCCAGTGGGTGGAAGACAAACGCATCCTCGCGGTGGAACCGTCGAGCCTGCTGTATATGATCTGGGCCTCGACCCAGCACTATGCCGACTTTGATCACCAGGTGATGATCCTCAACGATCATCAGGCGTTGTCGGACATGCAGTTCGAACGGGCGGTGCAGACGGTGACCAGTGTGATTTTGCGGGGGATCGGGTTGGAGCCATGAGTTTGGGGTGTGGTTGAGGGCCTCATCGCAGGCAAGCCAGCTCCCACATTTTGATTGTGTGAACCCGATCAAGTGTGGGAGCTGGCTTGCCGGCGATAGCGATTGAAAAGGCTACACCGCCTCTCGGTAGGGGTTGCGTGGATCCTGCGTCCAATTCAGGAACGGTTTGCCCGTGTCCATCGGCACCATCTCGATGCAGTCCGCCACCGGGCAGGTGATCTGGCACAGGTTGCAGCCCACGCATTCGTCGTCGATCACTTGGTACACATGGGTACCGTCCGCCTGCTTGAGGCTGGCAATCGCCTGGTGCGACGTGTCCTCGCAGGCAATATGGCAGCGTCCGCAGCCAATGCAGGCGGCCTGGTCGATCTTGGCGATCACTTGGTAGTTGATGTCCAGGTATTTCCAGTCCGTGGTATTGCCCACGGCGCGCCCCGAGAACTCCTGCAAGCTGCTGTAGCCCTGGCTGTCCATCCATCGCGACAAGCCATCCTTCATCTCGTCGACAATCCGAAAACCATGCAGCATCGCCGCCGTGCACACCTGCACCGCGCCACAGCCCAGGGCCACGAATTCTGCGGCATCGCGCCAGTTGCCGATGCCGCCAATCCCGCAGATCGGCAGGCCCTGGGTCTGGGGATCGCGGGCGATCTCAGCGACCATGTTCAAGGCAATCGGCTTGACCGCCGAACCGCAGTAGCCGCCGTGGGTGCTTTGGGTGCCGACGATCGGCAGGGCGACCATGCGCTCCAGGTCCACGCTGGTGATGGAGTTGATGGTGTTGATCAGTGATACCGAATCGGCGCCGCCGCGATAGGCGGCCCGGGCGGCCACGCGGATATCGGTGATATTGGGCGTGAGCTTGACGATCACCGGCAGCGAACAATAGGTCTTGCACCAGCGCGTGACCTGTTCCACATATTCCGGCACCTGGCCCACTGCTGCGCCCATGCCGCGTTCGGGCATGCCGTGGGGGCAGCCGAAGTTCAGCTCGATGCCGTCGCAACCGGTGGCTTCGACTAACGGCAGGATGTTTTTCCAGGATTCTTCGACGCATGGCACCATCAACGACACGATCAGGGCGCGGTCCGGCCAGTCCTTTTTCACCTGGGTGATTTCCCGCAGGTTGATCTCCAGGGAACGGTCGGTGATCAGCTCGATATTGTTGATACCCAAGACTTCACGGTTGGCGCCAAAGTGCGCCGAGTAACGGGACGAGACGTTGACGGCTGCCGGGTCCTCGCCAAGGGTTTTCCAGACCACGCCACCCCAGCCGGCCTCGAACGCGCGCACCACGTTGTAGGCCTTGTCGGTGGGGGGCGCGGAGGCCAGCCAGAACGGGTTGGGGGCTTTGATGCCGGCGAACACAATCGATAGATCGGCCATTTACGCAGCCTCCACATTGAGCATGAGTTGAGCGTGCATGGCCTCGGCGGCCAGCTTGCCGTGTTGCACGGCCTGGACGGTGAGGTCCTGCCCGAGGCTGACGCAGTCGCCACCGGCATACACCCCGGGGACACTGGTTTGCAGCTGCGCATCGACAAAGATCCGCTCGCCCTGGCGTTGCAGTTGCTGGGCCAGTGGGTCATGCAAGGCCTGCTCGTCGAAGCCTTGGCCGATGGCCTTGAAGATTGCATCTGCCGCCAGCTCGAAGGTTTCGCCGGTGGTGTGCAGGCGGCCGTTTTCCAGGCGCGTGCGGGCAAAGCGCATACCGCGCACCTGGCCTTGGTCGTCCAACAGCACGGCTTCGGGTTGGGCCCAGGTCAGCAGGCGTACCTGGTTGGCCTTGGCGATATCCTGCTCGTGATCGGTGGCGCCCATATCGGCGAGGCCACGGCGGTAGACCAGGTTGACGTCGCGCGCGCCCAGGCGGGCCATTTGCACGGCCATGTCGATGGCGGTGTTGCCGGCACCCAGCACGATGCAGCGGTCGGCCAGGGGCAGTTTGCTGAGGTCATCGGCCTGGCGCAGTTCGCGGATGTAGTCAGTGGCAGCGAGCAGGCCGGGGGCATCCTCGTGGGGCAGGCCCAGGTGTTTGCTGGCGGCCAGGCCCAGGCCGAGGAATACCGCATCAAATTGCTGGTGCAGGTCGCTCAGGCTCAGGTTGTCGCCCAGGCGTTGGCCGTGGCGGATTTCGATGCCGCCGATCTGCAGGAGGAAATCCAGCTCCTTCTGGGCGAAGTCGTCCACCAGTTTGTATTTGGCGATCCCGTATTCATTGAGGCCACCGGCCTTGTCCCGGGCTTCGAAAATCACCACGTCATGCCCGTGCAAGGCACTGCGATGGGCGCAGGACAAACCCGCTGGCCCGGCGCCCACCACCGCGATGCGTTTGCCAGTAGGGGCGGCGCGCTGGAAGGGGTGTTGGTCAAAGTGCGCGTTGTCTACGGCGTAGCGCTGCAGCAGGCCGATCAGCACCGGCGCGCATTCTTCGCTGTTGTTGCGCACACAGGCTTGCTGGCAGAGGATTTCGGTCGGGCAGACCCGGGCACAACTGCCGCCCAGGATGTTGGCCGAGAGAATCTTCTGCGCCGCGCCCTGCACGTTGTCGGTGTGGATATTGCGGATGAACGATGGGATATCGATCTCGCTGGGGCATGCATTGACGCAGGGTGCGTCGTAGCAATACAGGCAGCGCGAGGCCTCCAGGTGCGCCTGGCGGGCGTTGAGCGGCGGTGCCAGGTCGGTGAAATGGCGGGCGAGGGTTGCGCCGTCTTCATGGGGGTGGGGAAGGTGGGTCAGGGTCTGGATCACGGTAGTGGCCTCACGGTTTTTTTTGCCTCTGGCGGGCATTGGTTTTTTTGTGGTTTGCACTGGCCTCATCGCGGGCAAGCCCGCTCCCACATTTGACTGTGTGAACCCGATCAAGTGTGGGAGCTGGCTTGCCTGCGATCGGCGATGTCAGCGTTTCACCGCGGCTGGCTTGGAACGCTCCGCACGCTTGCGCAACTGCTCGAACACCGCCGGATACGCCGGCCGCTCGACATAGCGCCCGGCACCACGCTCGGCGCGCAGATCGCCGTCGACCCACACCAGCTTGCCCTGGCTGATGGTGTGGCTGGGTACGCCACGTACGGTCTTGCCTTCGAAGATGTTGAAGTCCACCTGCTGATGGTGGGTCTTGGCCGAGATGGTCCGTGTGCCCTGGGGATCCCACAGCACCAGGTCGGCATCGGCACCGACACGGATCGCGCCCTTGCGCGGGTAGAGGTTGAAGATCTTTGCGGTGTTGGTGGAGGTCAGCGCGACAAACTCCTGCATCGACAGGCGCCCGGTGTTGACCCCTTCGTCCCATAGCAGCGCCATGCGGTCTTCGATGCCGGCGGTGCCATTGGGGATCTTGCTGAAGTCGTCACGCCCGGCGGCCTTTTGTTCGGCGCAGAAGCAGCAGTGATCGGTGGCGGTGGTGTGCAGGTTGCCTGATTGCAGGCCACGCCAGAGTGCCTCTTGATGCCCGCGCGGGCGGAAGGGCGGGCTCATCACGTAGCCTGCGGCGGTTTGCCAGTCGGGGTGTTGGTACACGCTGTCGTCTAGCAGCAGGTGCCCGGCCAGGACTTCGCCATAGACCGCCTGGCCCTTGGCGCGGGCGTAGGTGATTTCGTCGAGGGCTTCCTGGGTGGACACGTGCACCAGGTACAGCGGCGTGCCGATGGTTTCGGCAATGCGGATCGCGCGGCTGGCGGCTTCGCCTTCCACTTGCGAAGGGCGCGACAGCGGGTGGGCCTCGGGGCCGGTGATGCCCTGTGCCAGCAGCTTGCGTTGCAGGTGATAGACCAGTTCGCCGTTCTCTGCGTGCACGGTGGGCACCGCGCCCAGTTCCAGACAGCGCTCGAAGCTGGCGACCAGGGTGTCGTCGGCGGCCATGATCGCGTTCTTGTAGGCCATGAAGTGCTTGAAGCTGTTGATGCCGTGATGGGTCACCAACTCGGCCATTTCCTCGCGCACCTGTTCGCTCCACCAGGTAATCGCCACATGAAACCCGTAGTCGGCCGCCGACTTCTCGGCCCAGCCGCGCCACTGGTGAAAGGCCTCCATCAACGACTGCTGCGGGTTGGGAATCACGAAGTCGATGATCGATGTGGTCCCGCCCGCCAGGCCCGCTGCCGTGCCGCTGAAGAAGTCCTCGCTGGCCACCGTACCCATGAAGGGCAATTGCATGTGGGTATGGGGATCGATCCCGCCGGGCATCAAGTATTGGCCGCTGCCATCAAGTATCTCGGTGCCGGCGGGAACATCCAGGTTAGTGCCAATGGCGCGGATTAGAGCGTCTGCGCACAAGACATCGGCTTTATAACTTTCGTCATGGGTAACAACGGTAGCGCCACGGATCAACAGAGACATGCCGAGTTCCTCAGAGGCTTGACCGGCTTATGCCAGTTCTAAGTGTTGTAGTGCAGCTCACGGTGCAAGATCTATTCTTGTCACGGGTGACAGGAATAGAAACTAGCCCGAGTTTTTGGATTGATCAAGATTATTTTTTATAAGCTTATATATTTCATATCTTGTTGATTTATAAGGATAAAAAATGAAAATCACCAAAATGTAGCACCCTCTCACCGTTTTGACGCACTTGACAGGTTCCCAATATGAGCAACATTTCCTATTGCAAATCAGACGCTTGAGAGTTGCCTCTTGACGGCGGGCAGTAATAAAAATAATTGTGTTGCACCAGATTGAGTCCTGATTGTTCGGGCAACTTCTGCGTTATTTGGCCTGAGTAGCGTTGAAAGTACCGTGGGACTTTTCGGTAGAAAAAATAAAGCTGATAAACATCAGCTAGTTATATAAGCGGTACGGACGGGGTGACGGCGTGCGGCACGGTAATTGAGTGCGCTGCCGGTTGGCCGGGTCCGTGATGTCATGTTCATGCGGGACTACGGCCATCCAGCGTCAAGCGCCGGATGAGCAACAATAATTTTAAAAAAACCGTGGAGCGGCCATGCAACAGAACAGATCGCAAGTCATAGAGCGCGACGGCCTGTATGAACTCGACGCCGGCAGCGACGTCCTCGACAGCCCCCGTTACAACCACGATATGGCACCGACCAAGGTGCACGAGCGAACCTGGAACAAGTGGCACATCACCGCACTGTGGGTCGGCATGTCGATCTGCGTGCCGACCTACACCCTGGGCGGGGTGCTCACCGCGTATTTCGGGTTGTCGGTGGGCGAGGCGCTGATGGCGATCCTGCTGGCCAATATCGTGGTGCTCATCCCCCTGACGCTTAACGCCTTTCCCGGCACCAAGTACGGCATTCCGTTCCCGGTGCTGTTGCGCTCGTCCTTCGGCATTCTGGGCTCCAATGTGCCGTGCCTGATCCGCGCCCTGGTGGCCTGCGGCTGGTTCGGTATCCAGACCATGTTCGGCGGGCTGGCGATCCATTTGTTCCTCGGCTCGATTTTCGAGGGCTGGAAGAGCCTGGGCGGAACCGGCGAGGTGATCGGTTTCATGATCTTCTGGGTGCTGAACCTCTGGGTGGTGCTGCGTGGTGCCGAGTCGATCAAATGGCTGGAAACCCTGTCGGCGCCGCTGCTGGTAGCCGTGGGCATCGGCTTGCTGGTGTGGGCGTTGCCCAATGTGTCGCTCAGCGAATTGATGGCGATCCCGCCCAAGCGTCCCGAAGGCGCGAACCTGACGGGTTACTTTATGGCCGGGCTGACGGCAATGGTCGGTTTCTGGGCCACCTTGTCGTTGAATATTCCCGACTTCAGCCGCTATGCCAAAAGCCAGAAGGACCAGATCCTGGGGCAGATTTTCGGCCTGCCGCTGACCATGTTCCTGTTCGCAGCCCTGGGCGTGATCATGACCGCCGCGTCGGTGAAACTGGTAGGCGTCAGCGTCTCCGACCCGGTGACCCTGATCGGGCATATCCAGAGCCCGGTGTGGGTGGCGGTGGCGATGGCGCTGATCATCATTGCCACGCTGTCGACCAACACCGCGGCGAATATTGTCTCGCCCACCAACGACTTCCAGAACATCGCGCCCAAGCTGATCAACCGCACCACGGCGGTGATTCTGACTGGCTTGGTGGGGCTGGCGCTGATGGCCCACGAGCTGCTGAAAAAACTGGGCCTGATTGTTTCCGATGTCAGCCTGGAAACGGTCTATTCCAACTGGTTGCTCGGCTATTCGAGCCTGTTGGGGCCGATTGCCGGGATCATGGTGGTGGATTATTTCCTGATCCGCCGCCAGCAACTGGACCTGGCGGGGTTGTACCGCGATGACGTGTATCCGGCGTGGAATGTGGCGGGATTTATCGCGTTTGGCGTGCCGGTGGTGCTGACCCTGTTGTCGCTGGGTAGCGATGCGTTCAGTTGGTTCTACAGCTATGGCTGGTTCACCGGGTCGGCGCTGGGCGGGGTGTTGTATTACGGCCTGTGCAGCAAGCGCAAAACCAGCCCGGTCGCTGCCAAGACATCCCTGTAAGCGATGTGGAATGCAATCAACTGTGGGAGCGGGCTTGCTCGCGAAGGCGGTGGGTCAGTGATGGATATATTGACTGATACACCGTCTTCGCGAGCAAGCCCGCTCCCACAGTTGGACCGCGTCAATCATAAGAAATATTGCCTGAGGAGATCACCATGAACGCTGCCATCGACGTTCTGCAATCCACCCATCAGCACATCAACCGCGACCGCCTGTGGCAGTCGCTGATGGACCTCGCAAAGCTCGGCGCCACGCCCAAGGGCGGTGTGTGTCGCCTGGCCCTGACGGATCTCGATCGCCAGGCTCGCGATCTTTTCGTGCAGTGGTGCGAGGCGGCGGGTTGCACCGTGACAGTGGATGGGGTGGGCAATATCTTTGCCCGTCGCCCGGGGCGCAATCCGGCATTGCCGCCGGTGATGACGGGCAGCCATATCGACACCCAGCCGACGGGTGGCAAGTTCGATGGCTGCTTCGGCGTATTGGCGGGTGTCGAGGTGTTGCGCACGCTCAACGACCTCAAGATCGAAACCGAGGCGCCGCTGGAGGTGGTGGTGTGGACCAACGAAGAAGGCTCGCGCTTCCCGCCATGCATGATGGGCTCCGGGGTGTTTGCCGAGAAATTCAGCCTGGCAGATACCCTGGCCAAGACCGACGCCGAGGGCGTCAGCGTGGGCGAGGCGTTGAATGCGATTGGCTATGCGGGCACTCGGCCGGTCAGCGGGCATAAGGTGGGGGCTTACTTCGAAGCCCATATCGAACAAGGCCCGATCCTTGAAGACGAACGCAAGACCATCGGCGTGGTGCTGGGGGCCCTCGGCCAGAAATGGTTCGACCTGACCCTGCGCGGCGTCGAGGCCCATGCCGGGCCGACACCGATGCACCTGCGCAAGGACGCCTTGGTCGGTGCCTCGGCGGTGGTTGCCGCAGTCAACGCTGCCGCCCTCGGCCATCAGCCCCATGCCTGTGGCACGGTGGGTTGCCTGCAGGCCTATCCTGGCTCGCGCAATGTGATCCCTGGCGAAGTGCGCATGACCCTGGACTTCCGGCACCTGGAGCCGGCGCGCCTGGACTCGATGATTGCCCAGGTGCGCAAGGTGATTGACGACACCTGCGCCAAGCACGGCCTGACCTTCGAGATGCTGCCTACTGCAGACTTTCCGCCGCTGTATTTCGACAAGGGCTGTGTCGATGCCGTGCGTGAGGCGGCCACGGGTCTGGGCCTGTCGAACATGGATATCGTCAGCGGCGCCGGGCACGACGCAATCTTCGTCGCTGAGTTGGGGCCGGCGGGGATGATATTTGTGCCGTGTGAGGGCGGGATCAGCCATAACGAAATCGAAAATGCGGCACCCGATGACCTGGCGGCAGGATGCGCGGTGTTGCTGCGGGCGATGCTGGCGGCCTCGGCTGCGGTGGCCCGCAAGCAGGTGGCGTAAAACGGTGGGAGCCGGTTCGCCGGCTCCTGCATGTGCTCAGGCGTGATGCGCGACAGGCTTGTGGGCTTTGGCCCGTGTAGCAGTCTTTGGCTGCGGGTGATGATGCCGGCGCGTCACGCGCAACACCCCCCACAACATGGCGCCGGCCACGGCCAGCCAGCCAAGTACCAGCAGGAAAATCGTCGTTGTCAGGCTCATGAGTGCCTCCTTTTGCCCTGTGCAGGGCACACACTGTCTTTGCAATGGACAGTCTAGCTGCCTCCCGGTTGCGTGCTATTGACCAATGGTCGTGTGCTTCCAACTTGTTTGCTCTATCCCGGGCTTTTTACTGCTGTCCAAGGCTATACCGGCGTCCAAGAGCACCCTATGATCAACGCCCCAGCCCGCAGATGATCAAGAGAGTGAAGAAGTTGCGTTTACGGTCGAATCTCAAAAAAACCTTGTTGGTGGCTGCCTGCGTCCTCGGGTTGGCTGCATGTGCGGGGCATCCCACACCCTCGAAAATCCAGGGCCTGCCCGAGCGTGTAGAGCTCAACGGTGTGCCGGCGTTTCGTGGTGACACCTACCAGGGTGGCCCGGCGGCCTTGGCCAGCATGCTGTCGCAACAAGGCATTGTGATTACACCGGGCTTGCTGGATAAACCCTTGCACCTGCCGGGTGGGGAAGCTGACCTTGAGCACAACATGCAGGTCCTGGCGCGTGAGTACGGGATGCTGGTGTACCCGCTGGATGCCAAGCTGACGGCGCTGTTGGCGCAGGTGGCGGCGGGGTACCCGGTGATGGTGCGGATTACCGAGGGCTCGACGCTATGGGCCGAGCCGCGTTATGCGGTGTTGGTGGGCTTTAACCAGCAGAACAGTACGGTGTTGCTGCGAGTCGCAAGGGACCGGCGCCGCCCAGTAGCGTTCAGCGACTTCGAGTCCGCCTGGAAAAGCGCCGGGCAGTGGGCCGTGTTGGTCCAGCGCCCGAGCCAGTTGCCGGCCAATCTGGATGCGGCGCGCTGGCAGCAGGCCGCCAACGCAACTGCCCAGGCCGGCCAGGAGCAGGCGGCAGCCCAGGCCCTGAAGGTCATGGCCCAAAGGCAGAAGCAGCCATAAAGCAAACGGCGCCCGAGGGCGCCGTTTTTTATGCCTGCCAGTCAAATCAATGGGACTGGGCAACCCCGGTCTGGCGGGCCTTGAGGTTCTTGTCGGCCTTGTATTGCAGGGCTACATCCGGCACCGAGCCGCTCTTGCCGGTTTCGACCCACTTGCGAATACGGCTGGCATCGGCAAAGTGCGTGAGTTTGCCGAAGGCATCGAGGATCACCAGCGACACGGGGCGGTTGCCCATGCTCGTCACCAGCACCAGGCAATGACCAGCCTGGTTGGTGAAGCCGGTCTTGGTCAGCTTGATATCCCAGTTGGCGCGGTTGACCAGGTGATCGGTGTTGGAAAAGCCCAGGGTGTAGCTGGGCTTGCGGAACGACACGGTTTTTTCCTTGGTGGTGCTCAATTGCGTGAGCAGCGGGTATTTATGCGCGGCCTGCACCAGCTTGCTCAAGTCGCGGGCGGTGGACACGTTATGGATCGACAGGCCGGTGGGCTCGACGTAACGGGTGCTGTTCATGCCCAGGGCCTTGGCTTTGGCGTTCATCGCGGCAATAAAAGCTGCATAGCCACCCGGATAGTGGTGGGCCAGGCTGGCGGCAGCACGGTTTTCCGAGGACATCAGGGTGATCAGCAACATCTCCTTGCGCGGCATCTCGCTGTTGAGCTTGACCCGTGAGAACACGCCTTTCATTTCCGGGGTGTCGCTGATGTTAATGGAGATGTACTCGTCCATATTCTGCTTGGCGTCCAGCACCACCATACCCGTCATCAATTTGGTGACGGACGCGATCGGCACTACTACGTCGGGGTTGCTGGCGTAGATCACCTTGTTGGTCTGCAAGTCCACCAGCATCGCGCTGCCCGAGGCGATGTGCAGCTGCGAGGTGTCTCGAGGGGCCAGGGTGGTTTCACTGGCGTTGGCGACAGTGCCTGCGAGTGCGAAGAACAGGCTGACAAGAGAAAGACGAATATTCACGCGGATGAACTCGCTAAAAGGTAGAAAAATACCGGGTGTGGCCGGCTTTATGAAAAAAGACGTTACATATTATTAGTATGGGCTAGAAACTGTCGAATGTTCTTCTGAAACCAGACGAAAGCTCTTAAAAACAAAGAAAAAACCGATTTTTTTGCGGGCAATAAAAAGCCCCGCCATAAGGCAGGGCTTTTTTAGTGCGGCGGGTTATTAGCTGTGCAGGGTTTCGGCTGCGTACAGGGTGTTTTCCAGCAGGCAGGCACGAGTCATCGGGCCCACACCACCTGGCACCGGGGTAATCCAGCCGGCACGGGGCAGGGCCGTTTCATACACCACGTCGCCCACCAGTTTGCCGTCGTCCTGGCGGTTGATGCCGACGTCAATCACGATGGCGCCTTCCTTGATCCACTCACCCTTGACCAGGCCCGGCTTGCCCGCGGCGACCACGACCAGGTCCGCACGCCCGACGTGGCCTGCCAGGTCCTTGGTGAAGCGGTGGGTGACGGTCACGGTGCAGCCGGCCAGCAGCAATTCCATGGCCATTGGGCGACCGACAATGTTCGACGCACCCACGACCACTGCATCGAGGCCATAAAGGTCGACGCCGGTGCTTTCCAGCAGGGTCATGATGCCCTTTGGCGTGCAGGGGCGCAGCAGGGGGATGCGCTGGGCCAGGCGGCCAACGTTATAAGGGTGGAAACCATCGACGTCCTTGTCGGGGCGGATGCGCTCCAGCAACAGCGAGGCGTCCAGATGCTCCGGCAGCGGCAATTGCAAGAGGATGCCGTCGATGTTCGGATCGTCGTTGAGGCCATCGATCAGGTCGGTGAGGGCCTGTTGGGTGGTATCGCAAGGCAAGTCGTAGGCCTTGGAAATAAAGCCGACCTCTTCACAGTCTTTACGCTTGTGCGAGACATAAACCTGGGAGGCAGGATCGCTGCCGACCAGGATCACCGCGAGCCCCGGCGTGCGCAGGCCAAGCTTGCGACGCTCGGCGACACGTTTGGCGATCTGCTGGCGCAGGCTGGCGGCGATTGATTTGCCGTCGATAAGTTGTGCAGTCATTACGCGTGATTAACCATCGAGAGGGGGAGGAAAAGTGCGCGCATTCTCGCACGCCAGGACGTGAGGGCAAAGGCGCTTGGTCTGCAAATTCCCCTAACCCCTTAAATAAAATGAATTTTTTTCAAAAAAGATTTGACGGCCCCTGGGGGCGTCTATACTATTCGTCGCACTTGTCGGGCACAGCCTAGCACTGGTTAAGAAGGTCGAGCGCAATAGTCGTTTTATTGTGTAAGGCTGGAAGCATTTAGTTTGTAGTCCTCCAAGAGTACAGATTAATCAGGCGCCCGTAGCTCAGCTGGATAGAGCATCCGCCTTCTAAGCGGATGGTCGCAGGTTCGAGTCCTGCCGGGTGCGCCATTAGGCAGCTTTGGCACAAGTAGCGCAAGATGGTGGGCGTAGCTCAGTTGGTAGAGCACGGGATTGTGACTCCCGTTGTCGAGGGTTCGATCCCCTTCGTCCACCCCATATTTGAAAAGGCGCCAGATTTAACGGTCTGGCGCCTTTGTTTTAAAAAGCTTCAAGCCGCGGATGTGGTGGAATTGGTAGACACACTGGATTTAGGTTCCAGCGCCGCGAGGCGTAAGAGTTCGAGTCTCTTCATCCGCACCAAATACAGCGTCACCCTTGCCATGGGCCGGGTTGGTGCTTAACAGAGAAGACAATTGGCTTCTTTGTCACGCAATATGGTGGGCGTAGCTCAGTTGGTAGAGCACGGGATTGTGACTCCCGTTGTCGAGGGTTCGATCCCCTTCGTCCACCCCATATTCCGAAAGGCGCCAGATTTAACAGTCTGGCGCCTTTTTTGTTTTAGCGGTTTGCGTACTCGGCGACTGCAGGTTTTGGGTCGCAGGGGTGGGGCGTTTCGTCGTATTTTTGTTTCTCGATGATGCCGTACTACCCGTCGGCCTTGTGTGCAAGGTCGGCAGCCAGGGAGATGGTTGGTGACTTCTTCTATATATAGAAGGGTTGGCACAGAGCCCTGGCGTGATTGGCTGTATTTGTCACTGGGGCGAGGAGCATTCGTGCATTCGTACCTGTAAAATGCCTGCTGTTTTTTTACCCGTTTTCAGTAGGGTGACTTCTTGAGTTTGACCCACTAGAATGCATGCCCTTGATTCTTGGGTCGGAAACGGCCGGCTAACGTCTGTGCAACGAGGAATATCCATGCAAGTTTCTGTTGAAAATACTACTGCTATCGAGCGCCGCATGAGCATCACCGTGCCGGCAGAGCGCATCGAGACTGCGGTCAACAAGCGTCTGCAGCAGACTGCCCAGAAGGCCAAGATCGCTGGTTTCCGTCCAGGCAAAGTGCCAATGAGCGAAATCAAGCGCCGTTTTGGTGCTGATGCGCGTCAAGATGCCGTAGGTGACGTGATCCAGGCTTCCTTCTACGAAGCTGTTGTCGAGCAAAAGCTGAACCCGGCTGGTTCGCCTTCCATCGAGCCTAAGTCCCTGGAAGCTGGCAAGGACCTGGAATACGTTGCCGTATTCGAAGTGTTCCCAGAGTTCACCGTCGCTGGTTTCGAAGGTATCGAAATCGAGCGCCTGAGCGCCGAAGTGGCTGATGCCGACCTGGACAACATGCTGGAAATCCTGCGCAAGCAGAACACTCGTTTTGAAGTGGCCGATCGCGCTGCCCAGAACGAAGACCAGTTGAACATCGATTTCGTGGGCAAGGTTGACGGCGAAGTCTTCGCTGGCGGCTCGGCCAAGGGTACCCAACTGGTTCTGGGTTCCAACCGCATGATCCCGGGCTTCGAAGACGGCCTGGTTGGCGCTAAAGCTGGCGAAGAGCGCGTTCTGAACCTGACTTTCCCTGCTGACTACCAGAACCTGGACCTGGCTGGCAAAGCCGCCGAGTTCACCGTGACGGTCAACAGCGTTTCCGAGCCTAAGCTGCCAGAGCTGAACGAAGAGTTCTTCGCCCAGTTCGGTATCAAGGAAACCGGTATCGAAGGTTTCCGCGCCGAAGTTCGCAAGAACATGGAGCGTGAGCTGCGCCAGGCCATCAAGTCCAAGGTCAAGAACCAGGTCATGGACGGTCTGCTGGCTGCCAACCCGATCGAAGTGCCTAAGGCTCTGCTGTCCAACGAAGTGGATCGCCTGCGCGTACAAGCTGTTCAGCAGTTTGGTGGCAACATCAAGCCTGACCAACTGCCGGCCGAGCTGTTCGAAGAGCAAGCCAAGCGCCGCGTCGTGCTGGGCCTGATCGTGGCTGAAGTGGTCAAGCAATTCGACCTCAAGCCTGACGAAGACCGTGTTCGCGAAATGATCCAGGAAATGGCTTCGGCCTACCAGGAGCCTGAGCAGGTCGTGGCTTGGTACTACAAGAATGACCAGCAACTGAACGAAGTCCGTTCGGTTGTGCTGGAAGAACAAGTTGTGGATACTGTTCTGCAGAAGGCTAAGGTGACCGACAAAGCGGTCTCTTACGAAGAAGCAGTCAAGCCGGCTGAAGCAGCACAAGCCGACTGATTGTCCAACTCGTTTGAAAATACACCCATAAGCCAGCCTCGCGCTGGCTTATGCGTATTCAAGACATGACTATTTGGGAGTAACTGCAGAGCATGTTCCGTAATTCGTATATTCAGCAGAACTCTGATATCCAGGCCGCAGGCGGCCTGGTCCCGATGGTTGTCGAGCAATCTGCTCGTGGCGAACGCGCCTATGACATCTACTCGCGCCTGCTCAAGGAGCGAGTGATCTTTCTGGTTGGTCCGGTAGAGGACTACATGGCCAACCTGATCTGTGCGCAACTGCTGTTCCTTGAAGCGGAAAACCCGGACAAGGACATCCATCTCTACATCAACTCCCCAGGCGGTTCGGTGACAGCGGGCATGTCGATCTACGACACCATGCAGTTCATCAAGCCGAACGTATCCACCACTTGCATCGGCCAGGCCTGCAGCATGGGTGCATTCCTGCTGACAGCGGGTGCCGAAGGCAAGCGTTTCTGCCTGCCTAACTCGCGTGTGATGATTCACCAGCCATTGGGCGGTTTCCAGGGCCAGGCGTCGGACATCGAAATCCACGCCAAGGAAATCCTGTTTATCCGTGAGCGTCTCAACACGCTGATGGCCAAGCACAGCGGGCACACCCTGGAAGAAATCGAGCGTGATACCAACCGCGACAACTTCATGAGTGCCGAGGCCGCGCGTGAATACGGGCTGATCGACGCCGTGATCGACAAGCGCCCCGCTTAATATAAGCCGCTCAAAATAGGGCTGGTCGGCATGTCCGACCACTGGCGGGCTTGAAAAAGCCCGCATAAGCCTTCATCTTGTGTTGCAAGCCTATCGGATTTGGATCGAACGAATGACTGACACCCGCAACGGCGAGGACAACGGCAAGCTGCTCTATTGCTCCTTCTGTGGCAAAAGCCAGCATGAAGTGCGCAAATTGATTGCCGGCCCCTCGGTCTTTATCTGCGACGAGTGCGTCGACCTGTGCAATGACATCATCCGTGAGGAGGTGCAGGAAGCACAGGCCGAAAGCAGCGCGCATAAATTGCCTTCGCCTAAAGAAATCAGCGGCATCCTTGACCAGTACGTGATTGGTCAAGAGCGTGCAAAGAAGGTTCTGGCCGTAGCGGTGTACAACCACTACAAGCGCTTGAACCAGCGTGACAAGAAAGGTGACGAGGTCGAACTCGGCAAGAGCAACATCTTGCTGATCGGTCCTACAGGCTCGGGTAAAACCCTGCTTGCAGAAACCCTCGCTCGCCTGCTGAACGTTCCGTTCACCATCGCCGACGCCACCACCCTCACCGAGGCTGGCTACGTGGGTGAAGATGTCGAGAACATCATTCAGAAACTGCTGCAGAAGTGCGACTACGACGTAGAGAAGGCCCAGATGGGTATTGTCTATATCGATGAAATCGACAAGATTTCGCGCAAGTCCGACAACCCGTCGATCACCCGGGACGTTTCCGGTGAAGGCGTGCAGCAAGCCCTGCTGAAGCTGATTGAAGGCACGGTCGCCTCCGTACCGCCCCAAGGTGGTCGCAAGCATCCGCAGCAGGAATTCCTGCAGGTTGATACGCGTAACATCCTGTTTATCTGTGGCGGTGCGTTCTCCGGCCTGGAAAAGGTTATTCAAAACCGTTCCACCCGTGGCGGCATCGGTTTCAGTGCAGAAGTGCGCAGCAAGGAAGAAGGCAAGAAGGTGGGCGAGTCCCTGCGTGAAGTCGAGCCTGACGATCTGGTCAAGTTCGGTCTGATCCCGGAATTCGTTGGTCGTCTGCCGGTCCTGGCCACGTTGGACGAGTTGGATGAGGCTGCTCTGATTCAGATCCTCACCGAGCCGAAGAACGCCCTGACCAAGCAATACGCCAAGCTTTTCGAAATGGAAGGTGTAGACCTCGAGTTCCGTGCCGACGCGCTTAAATCGGTGGCCAAGCGGGCACTGGAGCGCAAGACTGGCGCACGCGGTCTGCGTTCGATCCTTGAAGGCGTGTTGCTCGACACCATGTACGAAATCCCCTCGCAGTCCGAGGTGAGTAAAGTGGTGATCGACGAAAGCGTTATAGAAGGTAAGTCCAAGCCACTGTATATCTACGAAAACAGTGAGCCGGCTGCCAAGGCTGCGCCAGACGCGTAAGCGTTTCGCAGTTTCGGTACAAACAAGGGGCCTCTAGGGGCCCCTTTGTTTTTCATAAGAATTTTTACTGTGTGTAACTGCCAGCATTGAGCTTGTTTTTTTTACACGCAGCCCCCATCTTGGTTTCAAGCTTACTTTCATCTGTCATAGAGGCGAAATCATGAAGACAACCATTGAATTGCCTCTCCTGCCATTGCGTGATGTGGTTGTGTATCCGCACATGGTTATCCCGCTGTTCGTGGGGCGCGAGAAGTCTATCGAAGCCCTCGAGGCCGCGATGACGGGCGACAAGCAGATCCTGCTGTTGGCCCAGAGAAATCCGGCTGATGACGATCCAGGCGAAGACGCCCTGTATCGTGTCGGCACCATTGCCACTGTTCTGCAATTGCTCAAGCTGCCGGATGGCACCGTCAAGGTGCTGGTCGAAGGTGAGCAGCGCGGTGCGGTCGAGCGCTTCATGGAGGTGGATGGCCACCTGCGTGCAGAAGTGGCGTTGATCGACGAAGTCGAAGCGCCTGAGCGCGAATCCGAAGTCTTTGTGCGTAGCCTGCTGTCCCAGTTCGAGCAATACGTGCAACTGGGCAAGAAAGTCCCGGCTGAAGTCCTGTCCTCCCTCAACAGCATTGATGAGCCAAGCCGCCTGGTCGACACCATGGCCGCGCACATGGCGCTGAAGATCGAGCAGAAGCAGGACATCCTCGAAATTATTGACCTGTCTACCCGGGTCGAGCACGTCCTGGCGTTGCTGGATGCCGAGATCGATCTGTTGCAGGTCGAGAAGCGCATTCGCGGTCGCGTCAAAAAGCAGATGGAGCGCAGTCAGCGCGAGTACTACCTGAATGAGCAGATGAAGGCCATTCAGAAAGAACTCGGCGACAGCGAAGAAGGCCATAACGAAATCGAAGAGCTGAAAAAGCGCATCGATGCCGCCGGCCTGCCAAAAGACGCGTTGACCAAAGCCACCGCCGAGCTGAACAAGCTCAAGCAAATGTCGCCAATGTCGGCCGAAGCCACCGTGGTTCGTTCCTACATCGACTGGCTGGTGCAGGTGCCGTGGAAAGCCCAGACCAAGGTGCGCCTGGACCTGGCGCGTGCCGAAGATATCCTCGACGCCGATCACTACGGCCTGGAGGAGGTCAAGGAACGTATCCTCGAATACCTCGCCGTGCAGAAGCGCGTGAAGAAAATTCGTGGCCCGGTGTTGTGCCTGGTAGGTCCTCCTGGCGTGGGTAAAACCTCGCTGGCTGAGTCGATCGCCAATGCCACAAACCGTAAATTCGTGCGCATGGCCCTTGGTGGTGTGCGTGATGAAGCGGAAATCCGCGGTCATCGCCGGACTTACATCGGTTCGATGCCGGGAAGATTGATTCAAAAAATGACAAAGGTTGGGGTGCGCAACCCGCTGTTCCTGCTCGATGAAATCGACAAAATGGGCAGCGATATGCGTGGCGATCCGGCGTCGGCTTTGCTGGAAGTGCTCGACCCCGAGCAAAACCACAATTTCAACGACCATTACCTGGAAGTCGACTACGACCTGTCCGACGTAATGTTCCTGTGCACCTCCAACTCCATGAATATCCCTCCAGCCCTGCTGGACCGGATGGAGGTGATTCGTCTGCCGGGTTACACCGAAGACGAGAAGATCAATATCGCCGTCAAGTACCTCGCGCCCAAGCAGATTTCGGCCAACGGCCTGAAAAAGGGCGAGATCGAATTCGACGTTGAGTCGATCCGCGACATCATTCGTTACTACACCCGCGAGGCTGGTGTACGGGGCCTGGAGCGCCAGTTGGCGAAGATCTGCCGCAAGGCGGTCAAGGAACATGCCCTGGAAAAACGCTTCTCCGTGAAAGTCACGGCCGATGCCTTGGAGCACTTCCTGGGCGTGCGTAAATTCCGCTACGGCCTGGCCGAGCAGCAGGACCAGGTAGGGCAGGTGACTGGCCTGGCGTGGACTCAGGTCGGCGGCGAGTTGCTGACTATCGAAGCTGCGGTGATCCCGGGCAAGGGGCAACTGATCAAGACCGGTTCTTTGGGTGACGTGATGGTCGAATCCATCACCGCCGCGCAGACCGTGGTGCGCAGCCGCGCGCGGAGCCTGGGGATCCCCCTGGACTTCCACGAGAAGCACGACACCCACATCCACATGCCGGAAGGGGCCACCCCCAAAGACGGCCCCAGCGCTGGCGTAGGCATGTGCACGGCCCTGGTATCAGCCCTGACCGGCATCCCGGTGCGTGCCGATGTGGCCATGACCGGGGAAATTACCCTGCGCGGCCAAGTATTGGCCATTGGCGGCCTGAAGGAAAAACTGCTGGCTGCACACCGTGGTGGTATCAAGACGGTGATCATTCCGGAAGAGAATGTTCGCGACTTGAAGGAAATTCCTGACAATATTAAGCAGGATCTGCAGATTAAACCGGTTAAATGGATTGACGAGGTCCTGCAAATTGCGCTGCAATACGCGCCGGAGCCCTTGCCGGATGTGGCTCCCGAGATAGTCGCGAAGGACGAAAAACGCGAGACTGACTCTAAGGAAAGAATTAGCACGCATTAATACGTTTAAGCCTGGTGGCTTCCTTGACAGCTTTTTAGAGCCCTTGTTATAAAGCGGCTCTTATAAGTGCCTGTAGGCCATTCAGCACTGGTTTTTGCTTTCACCAAAAAACTTAGAATCATACTCAATAGATATAAGGGGACTTAGAGTGAACAAGTCGGAACTGATTGATGCTATCGCTGCATCTGCTGATATCCCGAAAGCTGCTGCTGGCCGTGCGCTGGACGCAGTAATCGAATCCGTCACTGGCGCTCTCAAGGCCGGCGACTCCGTGGTACTGGTAGGTTTCGGTACTTTCTCTGTGACCGATCGTCCAGCTCGCACTGGCCGTAACCCACAGACTGGCAAAGCACTGCAAATCGCTGCTGCCAAGAAACCCGGTTTCAAAGCCGGTAAAGCCCTGAAAGAAGCCGTCAACTAAGCTTCGCTCAAGCCTTTGCCTATCCGGGCTGGACGCAGGTCTGGCCTGGCAGCGGAGCGGCAACAGACCTGAATATCCATTGGGTCGCTAAGCCGGGGGGCGGGTTCAATACCCGTCCGTTCCGCCAGTTACGAGAAGGCGCATCCTCGGATGCGCCTTTCTTCTATCCGGATTCTACCCACGCTCCACGGTTGCCTAATTTTGAAGTTCAACCGTTTCTGGGGGACGCATGCTGCAGAATATCAGGGACAATTCACAAGGCTGGATTGCCAAGACCATTATCGGGCTCATCGTTGTATTGATGGCCTTCACCGGTATCGAGGCCATTTTTCAGGCTACGACCAACAGCCAGGACGCGGCCAAGGTCAATGGTGAAGAAATCAGTCAAAACGAGCTGAGCCAGGCCGTCGACATGCAACGTCGGCAGCTGATGCAACAACTGGGCAAGGACTTCGACGCGTCCTTGCTGGATGAAAAAATGCTGCGCGAAGCGGCCCTCAAGGGCCTGATCGACCGCAAGCTGCTGCTGCAAGGCGCGGCCGATTCGAAGTTCTCCTTCTCGGAAGCTGCACTGGACCAAGTGATCCTGCAGACCCCGGAGTTCCAGGAAGACGGCAAGTTCAGCGCTGAACGCTTCGACCAGGTGATCCGTCAGCTGGGCTACAGCCGTATGCAATTCCGTCAGATGCTGACCCAGGAAATGCTGATCGGCCAACTGCGCGCAGGCATTGCCGGCAGCGGTTTTGTTACCGACCAGGAAGTACTGAACTTCGCGCGTCTGGAAAAACAGACCCGTGATTTCGCCACCGTTAGTATCAAAGCTGACCCGGCTGCCGTGAAGCTCACTGACGACGAGGTCAAAGCTTACTACGACCAGCATGCCAAGGAGTTCATGACCCCGGACCAGGTCGTCATCGACTACCTGGAGCTGAAGAAGGCTTCGTTCTTTGACCAGGTAACGGTCAAGGACGATGAACTGCAGGCCCTGTACGAGAAAGAAACCGCCAACCTCGCTGAACAGCGTCGTGCCGCGCACATCCTGATCGAAGTCAACGACAAGGTCACCGAGGCGCAAGCCAAGGCCAAGATCGAAGAAGTCCAGGCGCGTCTGGCCAAGGGCGAGAGCTTCGAGGCCCTGGCCAAGGAGTTCTCCCAGGATCCTGGTTCGGCCAACAATGGCGGCGATCTGGGTTTCGCGGGCCCTGGCGTTTACGATCCTGAGTTTGAAAGCGCCCTGTATGCCTTGAACAAGGACCAGGTCTCGGCACCGGTGCGCTCCAGCTTCGGCTGGCACCTGATCAAGCTGCTGGGTGTTGAAGCGCCAGAAGTGCCTTCGTTCGCCAGCCTGAAAGACAAGCTGACCCGTGAGCTGAAGACCCAGCAAGTGGAGCAGCGCTTTGTCGAGGCGACCAAGCAATTGGAAGATGCGGCTTTCGAAGCCTCCGACCTGGCCCAGCCGGCGTCGGACCTGAAGCTGACCGTACACACCTCCGCGCCGTTTGGCCGTGAAGGTGGCGAAGGCATCGCGGCCAACCGTGCTGTGATCCAGGCCGCTTTCAGCCCTGAAGTGCTGGATGAGGGTGCCAACAGCACCGCCATCGAGCTGGATCCGGAAACCATCGTCGTCCTGCGCGCCAAGGAGCACCGCAAGCCGGAGCAACTGCCGCTGGAAAGCGTGGCGACTGCCATTCGTGCCCAACTGACCAAGGAGCGCGCAAGCGCTGCGGCCAAGACCCATGCCGATGAGCTGATCGCCAACCTGCGCGATGGCAAGCTGGCGTTGGACCAGGCGGTTGATGGCCAGGCTTGGAAAGTCACCGAAGCCGCTACCCGCGGTCAGGACGTCGTCGAGCCGGCTGTGTTGCAGGCACTGTTCCGCATGCCCAAGCCTGCGGCGAAAGACAAGCCGACCTTTGCCGACGTGACCCTGCCAGATGGCAGCTTGATGATCGTGCGCTTGAACAGCGTCAACGAAGGGGCTGCGCCGACCGATGAAGAGAAGGAGCAATACCGTCGCTTCCTCGCTTCGCGGGTTGGCCAGCAGGACTTCGCTGCGTTCCGCAAGGAACTGGAAGCCAAGGCTGACATCAAGCGTTTCTGATGGTGTGATACCGCTTCAAAAAAAGACCCCGGCCTGAAAGCCGGGGTCTTTTTTTGCCTGCTCATCAGCCCCGCCAAGCTGATGTAGGAGCGAGCTTGCTCGCGAAGAACCTGAGAGCGCCGCGTATACCCAGCAAGCCCCCTTTATCGTTAACGTCTTTCGCGAGCAAGCTCGCTCCTACCTTACCGGGCGCTTCGGGTCTGTAAGGTTGCGATCAATGCCAACATGGCCAAGCCCGCGACCACCCAGGGAAACGACATCACGCCCCATCCCTGAAGCAGTACGCCGCCTAGCAGCCCTCCGCCGGCAATCCCCAGGTTCCACACCGTTACCAGCATCGACTGTGCAGCGTCCGCCGAGTCACCTGCCGACTTGGCCAGGGCGGTTTGCAGCAAGGCAGGCAAGCCGCCAAATGCCAGGCCCCAGATGGCCACTGACAGGTAGACGACTTCGGTAGACGCGGTCCAGAGGCCCAAGGCCAACGCGGCAGCCGCAAACAGCGCGCAACTGATCACCAGCAAGGCCGGCAGCAGGCGGTCTATCAACAGGCCGACGATCCAGATACCCATTAGCGCAGCCAGGCCAAATACCAGCAACACCTGGTCAATGTCAGCGGCAAGCCCGGCAGGCAGCAGAAACGGCGCGATATAGGTGTACAGAATGTTATGTGCCAGCACATAGGTAAACGTCACCCACAACGTCGGACGCACCCCACGCAAGTGCAGGACCTGACGCAAGCCCAGGCGCTGTTGCGCCCTTTGTCCGGCAAAGTCCGGCACCTGCCAGCGCACCCACACCAGTAGCAGCACGGTCAGTGCGGTCATGATTGCAAAGCTCAACCGCCAGCCTACCTCCGTGCCCAGAAATGTCCCGGCAGGTACGCCAAGGGACAGCGCCAGCGGCGCGCCCAGCATTGCCACGGCAATCGCCCGGCCTTGCAGGTGCGGCGCGACCATGCGGCTGGCATATCCGGCCAGCAGTGCCCAGAGCAAGCCGGCGAAGATGCCAGCCAGCAGCCGCGCGACCAGGGTCAGCCAATACAGGTCTGATAGCGCCGTGACACTGTTGACCAGCGCAAAACCGCCGATCGCTATCAGCAGCAAGGGGCGGCGACGCCAGCCACGGGTGGCGATGGTCAGGGGAATGGCCGCCAGCAACGAGCCAAGGGCGTATACCGTGACGAGCTGACCGACCAGCGCCTCGCTGACGCCCAGGTCGGCGCTCATCTGTGGCAGCAGGCCGGCAGGCATCGCCTCGGTGAGGATGGTGATGAAACCGGCGGTCGCCAGCGCGAGCAAGCCCGCCAGGGGTAATCGTTCGCGTCGGCTGGGCAGGCATTGCGGTGTACTGCAGTCATTCATGTGGCTCGGCTCCGTATTCAAGGCATCAGGACATCGGGGCAGAGTAGGGGGCTGAACCCCTCGGAAAAATAGGCTAAGGTTCCGAACTTATCGGACGTTCATGTCCGTAATCAGCGGGAAGGGATAATGGACAGCCTGGGCAGTATTTCGGTGTTTGTGCAGGTCGCGGAAACCCGCAGCTTTACTCAGGCTGGTCGCGTACTGGGGGTGTCTTCCTCGGCCGTGGGCAAAAGCATTGCGCGCATGGAGCAGCGCCTGGGTGTAAGGCTGTTTCACCGCAGCACCCGCAGTATCACGCTGACGGCCGAGGGCGCGCTGTTTCTCGAGCGCTCGCGGCGCATCCTGGCCGAGGTTGAAGCGGCGGAGCAGGAGTTGACGGAGGCGGCGGCCACACCGCGTGGAAAATTGCGCGTCAGCTTGCCGCAAGTCCGAGGCCTGTTGATGCCGGTGCTGAGCGAGTTCATGCGGGCCTATCCAGAGATTGAGCTGGATGTGGACTTCTCCGACCGCATGGTAGACGTGATCGAGGAAGGCTTCGATGCCGTGGTGCGCACCGGCAAGCCCGAGGATTCGCGGCTCACGGCCCGGTTGCTGGGGCATTATCGGTTGGTGCTGGTGGGATCGCCGCAGTACTTCGCCCTGCACGGCACGCCGGTTTGTCCTGCGGATTTGAACCACCACGCCTGCCTGCGCCACAAGTTCTGCGCCACCGGTAAGCTGGAAGCCTGGCCACTGCGTTATCTACCGGGTGAACCCGAACCGCTGTTGCGCACTCCCTTGGTCAGTACCACTATCGAGTCCCTTAACCATGTGGTGCATGAAGGCCTGGGGATCGCCTGCCTGCCGGACTTCATGGTTCGCGAATCCGTCGCGCAGGGCCGCTTGCAGCGGGTGCTGGACGAGTATCTGGAACACAGCGGCAGTTTCTGGATGCTCTGGCCGTCGAGCCGGCATGCTTCGGCGAAACTGCGGGTGTTTATCGACCATATGAGCGCCAGGCTTTTTCCCGTATCGCACGTCGAGCCGGTCGCTGGCGTTTTACCGACAGGAATCCGCGCGCGCACCCCGTGATCTGTTGCACAATACCGCCCTGACCGTTTTCCTCAGGATCATCAATGTCGACTTCATTTCACTTGCGTGGCCTTGCGCTCGCGCTGGTGCTGGCAGGCGCCACGGGCTGCTCGTCGCCCAAGACCGCTATCTACGAACATGAGAACTTCGACGACTCCGGTACGTTTTCGCGCAACTACCCGGTCAGCGATGTCGCGGCCTGCGAAGCGGCACGCCGGGCGTTGCTCAGCCAGGGCTACATCATCACCAGCAGCGACCCGAAGCTGGTGAGCGGTAACAAAAGTTTCCAGCAGACCGGTGAGACCCATCTGCAGATCAGTTTCAACGTGGTATGTGCCGAAGACGGCAGCGGCGAGCACCATGCGACCATGTTTGCCAACGCCCTGCAGGATCGCTATGCGCTGAAGAAGGTCAACAACTCCGCCAGCCTGGGGGTGGGTGTACTCGGTTCGGTATCGATGCCGATCGGCTCCACCGACGACTCGATGGTCAAGGTGGCCAGCGAGACGGTCACTTCGCCCAAGTTCTATGACCGCTACTTTGCCTTGGTGGACGTGTTCCTGCCCCAGGAAGTGAAGGCTGCCGAGCACATTCCAGAGGCGCCCAAGGCTGACCTCGGTGTGCCGGAGCCCAAGCCGGCGCCGCCGATCGAGAAGGTTGAGACACCCGATGAAGCGCCGGCTGCGCCTGTTGCTCCAGCAGTCTCGGAACCGCTGTCGCCACCACCTGAGACAGCGCCGATCATTCCCCAGCAAACGCCGGCGCAACCGACGGAACCGGCGCCAGCCACGCCTTTGCTGCCGGCACCGACGGAAGCGATCCCGCCGCTGCCGGCCCAGTGACTACACGTTGACGGGGTCGGTCTTGTCGACGTCGATCCCGTAGCGGCTGATTGCCTCGCTGACCTTGGCGCGGTTGATCAGGCCATCGTCCGCCAGGCCCTTCAATGCGGCCAGGACGATGAAGTGGCGATCGACCTCGAAGAATTCGCGCAGCGCTTCACGAGTATCGGACTGGCCAAAGCCATCGGTACCCAGGGCGACCAGGCGCCGGCCCGCCATGAATGGGCGAATCTGGTCGGCGAAGATTTTCATGTAGTCGGTGGCAATCACCACTGGCCCTGCGCGGTCCGTCAGGCATTGCTCCACGTAGCTGGTACGTGGCGTTTCCTGCGGATGCAGGAGGTTCCAGCGCTCCACGGCGTGGCCATCGCGGCGCAGTTCGGTGAGGCTGGTGACACTCCAGACGTCAGAGTCCACGTCAAAGTCCTTGCGTAACAAGTCCGCGGCGGCGATCACCTCGCGCAGGATCGAGCCACTGCCCATCAGCTGCACCTGGGGCTGCTGGCCGGCTTTCAGGCAATACATTCCTTTGAGAATTGCGTCTTCGACGCCGTCGGGCATGGCCGGGTGCGGGTAGTTTTCGTTGAGCAGGGTGATGTAGTAGTAAATGTCCTGCTGCTCGACAAACATGCGCCGTATGCCCTCACGGATGATTACGGCAAGCTCGTAGGCAAAGGTCGGGTCGTAGGACACACAGCAAGGGATCACCGAGGCCATTACGTGGCTATGCCCGTCATCGTGTTGCAACCCTTCGCCCATCAGGGTGGTGCGCCCGGCAGTGGCGCCCAGCAGGAACCCGCGGGCCCGCGCATCGCCTGCGGCCCAGGCCAGGTCGCCAATGCGCTGGAAGCCGAACATCGAATAGAAGATGTAGAAGGGCACCATCATCACGCCGTGGTTGGCGTAGGACGTACTGGCGGCGATCCAAGAAGAAAACGCACCGGACTCATTCAGGCCTTCCTGCAGGATCTGACCGTCCTTGCTCTCTTTGTAGTAGCTCAGTTGGCCCGCGTCCTGGGGGGTATAGAGTTGGCCCACAGCAGAATGAATACCGATCTGGCGGAACAGGCTCTCCATGCCGAACGTGCGGGACTCGTCCGGCACGATAGGTACGATCAGCTTGCCCAGGTTAGGGTCTTTGAGCAGGGTACCGAGGATGCGGACGAAGGCCATGGTGGTGGAAATGGCGCGCTCGCCGGTGTCTTTGAGTTGTGTGGCAAAGGCCTCGAGCGGTGGGGCCTGCAGCGCTGGCACCGAACTGTGCCGGGCTGGAACGTAGCCGCCGAGCGCTTGGCGTCGAGCGGCAAAGTAGCGCGCTTCTTCGCTGTCTGGCGCCGGCTTGAGATAGGGGATTTCTGCCAGTTGGTCGTCGGCCACTTCGAGGCCGAACCGATCACGGAAGGCCTTGACCGCCTCGGCACCCATTTTCTTCAGTTGGTGGTTGATGTTCTGGCCTTCGCCCGCTTCACCCATGCCAAAACCCTTGACGGTTTTCGCCAGGATCACTGTAGGTTGGCCGGTATGGCGAACGGCGGCGGCATAGGCGTTATAGACCTTGTCGGGGTCATGGCCGCCCCGTGAGAGCTTCCAGATTTCATCGTCGGAAAGATCCGCCACCAGCGCCAGCAACTCCGGGTATTTGCCGAAGAAATGTTCGCGCACATAGGCGCCGTTTTGCGACTTGTAGTTCTGATAGTCGCCGTCTACGCACTCCATCATGCGCTGACGCAACAGGCCGCTGGTGTCCTTGTCCAGCAGGGCGTCCCAGCCACCGCCCCAGATGACTTTGATCACGTTCCAGCCGGCAGCGCGGTACAGGCTCTCGAATTCCTGGATCACCTTGGCGTTGCCGCGTACCGGGCCATCGAGGCGCTGAAGGTTGCAATTGACCACGAAAATCAGGTTGTCCAGTTTCTCGCGCCCGGCCAGAGAGATCGCCGCGAGGGATTCCGGCTGGTCCATTTCGCCATCCCCCAGGAAGGCCCAGACCTTGCGCCCCTCCTGCGGCTTGAGGGCGCGCAGGTCCAGGTAGCGCATGAACCGCGCCTGGTAGGCCGCAGTGATGGGCCCCAGGCCCATCGACACCGTAGGGAACTGCCAGAAGTCCGGCATCAACCGGGGATGGGGATAGGAGGACAGGCCCTGACCACCGGCCTCGCGGCGGAAGTTGTCGAGTTGTGCTTCGTTGATACGCCCTTCAAGGTAGGCGCGACCGTAAATGCCTGGCGAGGAGTGACCCTGGATGTACACCAGGTCGCCGGCGAAGGTCTCGGTACGGCCACGAAAGAAATGGTCAAAGCCTGCGTCGTACAACACTGCAGCCGACGCATACGTGGCGATATGTCCACCCACGCCCGAGTGCTTGCCGGCGCGCAATACCATGGCCATGGCATTCCAGCGGATAAACGCATTGAGCCTGCGTTCTACCGCCAGGTTGCCGGGGTAGGGCAGTTGGCGGTCCACCGCGATGGTGTTGACGTAAGGGGTGGTGACCCGTCCGTGGAAGTCGCCATGGCGCGCTACGTCGAAATCCAGCAACTGATCGATCAGGTAATGGGCGCGCGGGCGGCCTTCGGTGGACAGCACCGATTCGATGGACTCCAGCCATTCGCGCGTTTCCTGTGGATCGTCGTCGAGTCTTACTGCGTTGTTCGCGTTCATGTGAGGCTCCAGGGTGTGCGGTTATCAACGTGCGGGCTTCTTGTGGAAGGTGATTGCGCACGCTGCAAAGTGATTGCAATTGCAACTACATGACTGAATTTAGCGCGGGATGAGCTACCATTGCAACCTTCTCGAATTCCCCGGATGGTGTTGCATGGCATCGAAAGAGCCTGATGTATGGTTTCGGTTTGTCAGGGCCCACAGGGCGGTCATCCGTGAAATTGAACGGCGCCTGACCCAGGCCGGCTTGCCGCCATACGCCTGGTACGACGCCTTGTGGGGCCTGGAAAGCGGTCCTGATGGCACTCGGCGCATGCATGAGTTGGCCGATGTACTGGCCATCGAGCGCTACAACCTGACGCGGTTGGTGGACCGCTTGGAAAAGGATGGCCTAGTGGTGCGCTCGCGCTGCGAGGGTGATGGGCGCGCCGCGTTTGCCTCGATCACCGATGAGGGCCGGGTGTTGCGTAAAAAGATGTGGGGCATCTACGAAAGTACCGTGGATGAATTGTTCCTTTCGCAACTCAACGCCGAGCAGCGTCAGGGCTTTTCCGATGCGCTGGAGCGCACGGCCGGGCTGGCGATGGCCAGTGCGCAAACACGGGGACGGCGCAGGTCTGAAACGCCATAGGCAAGGGCGTCTTCCCGCTCATCTGAGGCGGTACTGCTGCAGTGCCCGTTCCACCTGTTGTGGTCCGATCAGCCCATCCTCTGCCAGTGCTTTTAAAGCCAGTGCGGTAATCCAATAGCGGTCAGGTGCCGCTGGCCGGACTGAGCCGGCACCCAGGGCGACAAAGCGTGCAAGCACATGGGCCGCCAGCGGGTCGACGACGGACTGCGGATAGCCGGTGACCGCGATCACTGGGCTGTCGTTGCCCGCCAGGCAATCGCGTAAGTGACTGCTGCGTTTTTCTGCCAGTGGATGCAGGCGATTCCAGCGCTCGGCGGCATTTGCTTCGCGCACCAATCGGGTGTAGCTGGGGCAGCTCCATAGCTGCGCCGATACGTTCCAGTCCTCCTCCAGCAACCTTGCGGCATGCACGACTTCGGCAAACACGTAGCCTGCACCCAGCAGGCGCACGTGCAGAGGTGCCGGTGGTTCGCGCCCGATCCGATACATCCCCTTGATTGCATCCTCGCTGTCTTGTAGCGCCAATCCCGGCCCGTCGTGCTGGTCATGCAGGGCCAGGTAATAGAAACCCGGCCTGCCCTCGATATACAGCGCATGCAAGGCTGCCAGGACTATCGCCCGGGTTTCTTCGCCGGAGGCCGGATCATAGGGGGTGCAATGTGGATTGCTGGCCAGCCACAGCGGGAGTGAGGGGTGTGCGCCTCTGGTCCACTTGGCGGGACGGGTCTGGATGTCGTTGCACAGAATCCCCCGTTGCTCGGTGCCGCGAGAGAGGGAACACAGCTGCGCCGATGAGGTGGCGCTATGCAGGTACAACAGAGGTTTTTCCCCACGGTTACGGGCAAACCAGGTGGGCCAGGCGGCAATTCGCCTGGAGTGGGACTGGCCGCGAATGACCCAGGCTTGCCTGCACGTCGCGGGGTTGAACTCTAGGGTGTTGGCCATAGCCATCACCGTATACAGCGGCGAGCTGCGGGGCGGCTGCTGATTGTTCAAGGTGTCGATGCAGATTTGTGCGGATTGCGCAGTGCTAGCAGTCAAGAGTCGCGTCCCATTGGCGGTGCAGAGCATCACCCTAATGGAAGTCGCGCAATGATTGCAACTGCAATGATTGCAGTTGCATTTACTTTACCTGTTTAAATCCGTGCCTGGCTGCTACGTTTAATCTTCAAGCTCAGGAACGTCATGACCCTGTCTTTTTTTCGTCACGACGGCACTTTAGGCTGGTGATGCGGGTCACTTAAGCCACCTGCTTTGATTACACAAGGAGTCGACGATGGACGATTATCAAGAAGAGCTGTTGGAGTATCAGGCATTCGAACTTGATCCGCTGGATCCGTCCGACGACGCCACCGAGCTGTAGGCAGGCGTCAGGCGGAATGCCGCTGACTGCGGCGAAATTCCCCTGGGGTCTGGCTGTTCCAGCGCTTGAAGGCCCGTTGAAAGGCTTCCGCTGAGGCAAAACCCAGTAGATAGGCGATTTCCCCAAACGCCAGTTCCGTGTCGCGAATGTAGGTCATGGCCAGGTCGCGGCGGGTGTCGTTGAGAATGGCGCGAAACTGCGTGCCTTCCTCGGCCAGTTTGCGGCGCAAGGTCCAGGTCGGCAGCTTCAGGCGCGCCGCCACTTCTTCCAGGTCGGGTTCCCGGCCGCCATTGAGCATCGGCCCCAGCAAGCGGGTGATGCGCTCGCGCAGGCTGCGGGTGCGGGTCAATTGCTCCAATTCCCTTTCACACAGCTGCAACAGCAGGTTCCAGGTACTCGGGCAATGCTGCGGGTTGCGCTGGCCCAGGCTGTGTTGGCTCAAGCGCAGTTGATTGAGCTCAGCGCCGAACTGGATCGGGCAATCGCCCAGCACGCTGTAGCTTGCACTGTAGTCGGGGGTGGCGAATTCGATCTCGATCCGTTCGGCCACGACCGGCTGCTGGCATAAGGTTGCCATCTGCTGTAGCCAACCGGCGAGAATCGAGTCCACGACAAAGCGGTTATAGGCGTTATAGGGGCTGATGGAATAGAACCGCAGCCAGGCGCCCCCGGCGTCTTCATGAAAGCTGGACTGGCCACGGTAATTGGCACCGTACAGCGCCTCGAAGCGGGTCAAGGTACGCGCGGCTTCGCGCACGTTGGGCGCCTGGGCCGCAGTGACGCCAGCCAGGCCAAGTTGATTCATGCGGCTCAGTTGGCCCATGCGCAGGCCCAGGCCGGGATCGCCGGTCAACTGGATGGCTGCGTGGCCCAGGCGCATATAGCGCGGGATTGACAGGCGTGCACCGGGTTCACTCAAGCGTGCTGGGTCCAGGCCGTATTGCAACAGCAGTGGCTGCGGGTCCAGGCCATGGCTGAGGATCGCGTCGGCCAGGGTGTGCACGATGCCCACCGATAAGTCACCGAGGCGCATCGGTGCCGGTTTCATGGGTTTACAGCCACACGTTCAGCAAACGCGCACCACGCGCGTTGCCGTCGGCGAAGACTTGTCCCTGGGTACTGAGAAAACTCTGGCCGCTGGTGCCCTGGTCCCAGAACTGCCCGCGCATGAACACGCTCATACCCGCACCGGCCAGGCTGATGGGGGCCTGGCTGATCAGGCTCAGGCGATGCCAGGCTTCACCTTCGCTGAGTTCTTCGGGCTTGAGGCTGACTTCCGGTGGCGTGGAGACACTCTTGAAACCGCGCCACGGCTTGTCCCAGGTATCCCGGCCAATCACCAGGGCCGGTACCGCCACCAGTTGCGCGCCTAATTCGTTGAGTTTGCGGTAATTGTCCGGATACCAGCTGTCACTGCCGATCAGGATGCCCAGGCGCCCGGCCGGGGTGTCGATCACGCTGATCGCGTTTTCGTCGCCCGGGGCGATAAAACCGCGCTCATCGAAGATCGGGTAGAGCTGGCGCTGGGGTTGGCCCAGCGGCAGGCCGTCGCGGTCGAACACCAGGCTGGTGTTGTACAGCGCACCATGGCCGACCTGCAGTTGACCCTGGCTGATGCTGGGGTTGGGCAGGGCGATGGAACCGGCCACCAGCGTCACCCCGAATTCCTTGGCCAGACCACCAAACAACACCTGGTAATCGCGGGCCATGGCCGGTGCCTTCATGCGCAGGTAGGCATCGTCGATACGGTTATCGCCCTGGGCACTGATCAGTGCGCGCATAAATAGCAATGGATTGCTGGCCGACAACCAGTTCATTGCCTCCTTGAGGCTGGTGGCCTGGTACAGCTCGTTTTTTTCGCCGCTGACCAACAACCAGGTACCGACATGTTCCGGCAACACCACAATGGTTTTGTCATTGATCAGCCCCATGTCCCGGGCATTGCGCAGGTACGCCGAGAGCTTCAGGTGCAAGCGCTCCAGGCTCTGGTAATCGGCGGGGAACAACTCCGGCTGGATGCCCAGCAGATTGCCGTGATCGGCGGGAACGCCCTCGTTCACGGCCAGGTTGATCCTCAGGTCCGACAGGTAATGCCCCACGGGGCGCTCCTGGGTCCAGACCAGATAGGCGGAAACGGCGGCGACCAAGGCCATGGTGAAGGTCAAAGCAAATAATTTACGCATGGGGGAACAGACAACAGGCCGTAAGCAGGGTTCGCCTCTAGGGTAGGGCGCGTCGCCACGCTTGCCAAGGGGCGTTGCGCATTTGGATCAATAACTTGTCAGTTTCAGTCATTGAGCGGTGGGGGCATGGCTCTTAGTCTGTGGGACATAAACCGATGGCCGGCCATTCGAGCCTGCCACGTCCCGTGATGATCCGTTGTGGAGCTGTACCATGACCGCTGCTGCCTACCCGCACCTGCTGGCCCCGTTGGAGCTGGGTTTTACCACCTTGCGCAATCGCACCCTGATGGGGTCGATGCACACCGGTCTTGAAGAAAAGCCAGGTGGCTTCGAGCGCATGGCCGCGTATTTCGCCGAGCGTGCCCGTGGCGGCGTAGGCCTGATGGTTACCGGCGGCATTGGCCCCAACGATGAAGGCGGGGTGTATTCCGGGGCCGCCAAGCTGACCACCGAAGCCGAAGCTCTCAAGCACAAGATCGTGACCCAGGCGGTGCACGAGGCGGGCGGCAAAATCTGCATGCAGATCCTCCATGCCGGCCGTTATGCCTACAGCCCCAAGCAGGTCGCGCCGAGCGCGATCCAGGCGCCGATCAACCCGTTCAAGCCCAAGGAGCTGGACGAGGAAGGCATCGAAAAGCAGATCAGTGACTTTGTGACGTGCTCGGTACTGGCCCAGGTCGCCGAGTACGACGGTGTGGAAATCATGGGCTCGGAAGGTTATTTCATTAACCAGTTCCTCGCCGCCCACACCAACCATCGCACCGACCGCTGGGGCGGCGCCTACGAAAACCGCATGCGCCTGCCGGTGGAAATCGTGCGTCGGGTGCGCGAAGCCGTGGGGCCCAACTTCATCATTATCTTCCGCCTGTCGATGCTCGACCTGGTGGAAGGCGGCAGCACCTGGGAAGAAATTGTCCAGTTGGCCAAGGCCATCGAGCAGGCGGGCGCGACGATTATCAATACCGGCATCGGCTGGCACGAAGCGCGCATCCCGACCATCGCCACCAAAGTGCCGCGGGGCGCATTCAGTAAGGTCACGGCCAAGCTGCGCGGCGCGGTGCAGATTCCGTTGATCACCACCAACCGTATCAACACCCCGGAAGTGGCCGAACAGATCCTTGCCGAGGGCGATGCCGATATGGTGTCCATGGCCCGGCCGTTCCTGGCCGACCCGGAGTTCGTCAACAAGGCCGCCGCTGGCCGTGCCGACGAAATCAACACCTGCATCGGCTGCAACCAGGCGTGCCTGGACCATACCTTCGGCGGCAAGCTGACCACCTGCCTGGTCAACCCGCGCGCCTGCTACGAGACCGAACTCAATTATTTGCCGGTCAAGCAGATCAAGAAGATCGCGGTAGTCGGTGCCGGCCCTGCAGGCCTGGCCGCTGCCACCGTGGCCGCCGAACGCGGGCATCAGGTGACCTTGTTCGATTCTGCCAGCGAGATCGGCGGCCAGTTCAATATCGCCAAGCGCGTGCCGGGCAAGGAAGAGTTCTTCGAAACCCTGCGTTATTTCAAACGCAAGTTGCAGACCACCCATGTCGAGCTGTGCCTCAACACCCGCGTGGACGTCGAGCAACTGGTGGCGGGCGGTTATGACGAGATCATCCTCGCCACCGGTATCGCGCCACGTACCCCGGCGATCCCGGGCGTCGAGAACCCCAAGGTGTTGAGTTACCTGGACGTGATCCTCGAACGCAAGCCGGTGGGCAAGCGTGTAGCGGTGATTGGCGCCGGCGGCATCGGTTTCGACGTGTCGGAATTCCTGGTGCACCAAGGCGTGTCCACCAGCCTGGATCGCGAGGCGTTCTGGAAAGAATGGGGCATCGACACCCAACTGCAAGCCCGTGGCGGCGTGGCCGGGATCAAGCCCGAGCGCCATGCGCCGGCCCGTGAAGTGTTCCTGCTGCAGCGCAAGGCTTCCAAGGTCGGCGACGGCCTGGGCAAGACCACCGGCTGGATCCACCGTACCGGCCTGAAGAACAAGCAGGTGCAGATGCTCAATAGCGTCGAGTACCTGAAGATCGACGACGCAGGCCTGCACATTCGTATTGGCGCCGAGGGCGAGCCCCAAGTGCTGGCGGTGGACAACATCGTCATCTGCGCCGGCCAGGACCCGCTGCGCGAACTGCAGGACGGCCTGGTCGCCGCTGGCCAGAACGTGCACCTGATCGGCGGTGCCGATGTGGCCGCCGAGCTGGATGCCAAGCGTGCGATCAACCAGGGCTCGCGCCTCGCCGCCGAGCTGTAAGACCGGGGAAGGGGCGGTGTTAGACTACCGCCCCTTTTTTCATGCAGACGTGCCCTGATGGGTCCTTTCGATTGGCTTCCCCAGGCTCCCCTCGAACCCTTGCAGCTGGATTGGCTGAACGGCGTCGAGGTGGCCGTGTTGCGCTTGGACCGCATCGACCCGCTGATCAGCGGCAACAAGTGGTTCAAGCTCACCGGGCACCTGGCCCAGGCGCAACAGGCGGGTGCCAGCGGCATCATCAGCCTGGGCGGCGCCTACTCCAATCACCTGCATGCCCTGGCGGCGGCCGGCAAACGCTTCGGTTTTGCCACCGTCGGCCTGTTGCGTGGGCACCCGCATGACACCCCGACTGTTTTCGACCTGCAAGCGTTCGGCATGCACCTGCACTGGTTGGGCTATGGCGGCTACCGCGCGCGCCATGAGCCGGGCTTCTGGTTGCCTTGGCGCGAGCGCTACCCGAACCTGCATCCTGTGCCCGAAGGCGGCGGCGCAATGACCGGGGCGTTGGGTTGTGGCGTGTTGCTGGAGCAGGTACGGACGCAGTTGCACACCCTGGGTTGGGCCGATTACGACGCCTGGTGGCTGGCGGCCGGCACCGGTACCACCCTGGCGGGGTTGGTCCTGGCGGAGGCGGGCGGCCATCCTGTGTTTGGGGCAATGGCGGTACCGGATGATCATGGCGTCGCGCAGAACGTGCAGGCCATTGTGCAGGGCGGGTATGAACTGTTGGATGCCAGCCGTGGCGGTTTTGCCAAGGCCGATCAGCCATTGCTTGAATTTATCGCCACTACCGAACAGGCCTGCGGCCTTCCGTTGGAGCCGCTGTACACCGGCAAGGCGCTGCTGGCGCTCAAGCAGCAGATCGAGGCCGGGCGCTTCGCTCCCGGCACTCGCTTGATCTTTGTGCACACCGGCGGCCTGCAAGGCCGCCGGGGTTTTGCGGATTAACGCTTGGGTAACATGCGCAACACGGTGTTATCGCGCATGAAATAGTGGTGGTACAGACCCGCCGCCGCATGCAGGCCGATCAGCCAGTAGCCGATAGTGCCGCCCAGCACGTGCCAGCCTTCGATCTGCTTGGCCAAGTCTTTGTTTTCGCCGATCAGGGGCGGCAACTCAAGGCCGTAGAACGACACTGAATGCCCTGCGGCACTGACGATCAGCCAGCCGAAGATCGGCATGCCGATCATGAACACATACAACGCCACGTGCATCAGCGTCGCCAGCAAGGCTTGCCATTGCGGCGGGGCCGGCAGGATTTTCGGCGCCACGCCCAGGCTGCGGGCAAACAGGCGCAGCCAGACCAGTACAAAGATGGTCAGGCCGAACATGAAGTGCAGTTCTTTGATTAACGTGCGCCCGCCACTGCCTTTGGGGAAAATCCCGCGAAATTCAATGGTGGCGTAGACCACCACCAGCAGCACCAACATCAGCCAGTGCAGGGCGATGGACATCGTACTGTAACGGGACTCGCTGTTTTTCCACGGCATTGCGTCGTTCCTCACTCATCAGGGGCAAACCTCCGTTCTTTGGCGACGGAGTCCCTTCAGCCTAACCCTGTTGTGCAAGGTTTGCCCGAGTGAGGGGCGATGTATTGATCTCGATCAGGCAGCTTGCGGCATTTCACCGCGGGCCAGGCGCTGATTGATGTCGGCGATCACGCCGGGCAGGTCGGTGATGGTGTCGATCAGGTAGTGCGGGCGCGAGCCGGCGAACAGCGTTTCGATGCGCTTGCGCTCGCTGGCCAGTGTCGCCGGGTCCAGCGCACGGAACTGCTCGTAGGTCAGGCCCAGGGCGTTGCCCGAGCAGGTCAGCGCCACCGTCCACATCCCGGCGCGACGGCCTTCGAGGATGCCCGGCACGGTGTCGTCGATCTTCACGCAGGCCGCCACATCATCGATGCCCAGGGCAATCACGTTGGCCAGGGCCTGGGCGGGCCATGGGCGGCCATTGGGTACTTCGTCGGTGGCGACGACGTGGTCGGCGATGTAGCCGTTGGTGGCAGCCAACTCGACCACCTTGTCCATCACTTGCTTGGGGTAGCCGGAGCAGGAACCGATCTTGATGCCTTGCGCACGCAGTGCGGCGATGGTCTCCAGGGCGCCGGGAATCAGCGCCGAGTGCTCGGCGATCTTCTCGATCTGCAGCGGCATGAAGCGCTCGTAGATGGCGGTCACGTCAGCGTCGGTCGGCGTGCGGCCGAAGGCTTTGCGATAGCGCTCGGCCACTTGCGGCTGATCACACAGGGTGCGGATGTGGTCCCACTTGCCCATGCCCATCGGGCCACGGGCTTCTTCGATGGACACCTGGACGTCGAACTCGGCAAACGCCTCGACAAAAATCTGCGTGGGGGCGAATGAGCCGAAGTCGACCACGGTGCCGGCCCAGTCAAGGATGGCGGCCTGCAGGGTGTTGGGGTTCTGATAGTTCATGGTAAAAATCCTATGGCTAATGGGGCGTTTTTTGTAGGAGCGAGCTTGCTCGCGAAAAACCTGAGGGCGCCGCTGTGAACCAGGCCGCCCGCGTTATCGTTAACCCACTTCGCGAGCAAGCTCGCTCCTACACATCTCTTGCAGCGCCTGGGCAATCGCCGCCACTGCCGCTTGCATCTCTGCCTGGTTGACATGGCCGATGCAGCCGACGCGGAAGGTTTCGACCTGGGTCAATTTGCCCGGATACAGAATGAAACCCTTGGCCTTGACCCGCTCGTAGAAGTCCTTGAACTGGTAGCGC
Source organism: Pseudomonas sp. 06C 126 (assembly GCF_001855215.1). Taxonomy (NCBI): domain Bacteria; kingdom Pseudomonadati; phylum Pseudomonadota; class Gammaproteobacteria; order Pseudomonadales; family Pseudomonadaceae; genus Pseudomonas; species Pseudomonas sp. 06C 126. The sequence continues at coordinate 41,029 of NZ_MIFU01000098.1, forward strand.
GGATCGCTCGGCGCGTGGAAGGTGACGATGATCGGCGCCTGGATCGCGGCGGGCAGGAAGCTGCGCAGGCCCAGTTCGGCCATGCCGTCCAGTAGTGTCTGGCAGTTGGCGGCATAGCGCTGGTGACGGGCCGGCAAGCCACCTTCCTCGTTGTATTGCAGCAGCGCTTCATGCAAGGCGGCCACTACGTGGGTCGGCGGGGTAAAGCGCCATTGGCCGGTCTTGGCCATGTAGGCGTGCTGGTCGAACAGGTCCATGGCCAGGGAATGGCTGTTGCCTTGGGCGGCGGCCAGCGCTTGTTTTTTGGCAAAGACAAAACCCATGCCCGGCACGCCTTCCAGGCATTTGCCGGAAGCGGCAATCAGGGCGTCAAACGGCACCTGGGCCGCGTCGATGGGCAGCGCGCCAAAGGAGCTCATGGCGTCGATGATCAGGCGTTTGCCATGGCGCTGGATGACCTGGGCGATCTCCGGCAGCGGGTTGAGGATGCCGGTGCTGGTTTCGCAGTGGATCAGCGCGACATGGGTGATGGTGCTGTCAGCCTGCAACAGTCGATCCACATCAGCGGCGGTGGTGGGCTGGTCTTCGGCGGTCTCGAAGGTGCTGAACGGGCGGCCGAGCACTTCGCAGATCTTCGCCAGCCGCTTGCCGTAGGCTCCGTTGATCAGCACCAGCACCTTGCCATCCCGTGGCACCAGGGTGCCGATGGCGGCTTCGACGGCGAAGGTGCCGCTGCCCTGCAAGGGCACGCAGTGATGGCTGTCGCCACCGTTGATGATCGCTAGCAGTTGCTCGCAGAGGCTGGCGGTCAATTGGTTGAAGCGGTCATCCCACGAACCCCAGTCAACCATCATGGCCTGACGGGTGCGGGCGGAGGTGGTCAGGGGCCCCGGTGTGAGCAGGATCGGCGCGGCAGTACTCATTCTCATGTCCTCGCAAAGCAGTGGGATGAAGCTACGGGACATAAATTGCAGTTTGGCTTGTCATCAATCAAATTGTTTGTTGTTATGCCAGCCATCAGTGAGGCCGATAGCTATGAATCTTTTTCAACTCCGCGCATTTGACGCCGTGGCCCGGGACGGCAGCTTTACCCGTGCCGCCGCGCGCCTGTTTATCAGCCAGCCGGCCGTGACCGGGCATATCAAGGCGCTGGAAGAGCACTACCAGATCACCCTGCTGCGACGTACCGCACGGCGGGTCGAGTTAACCGAAGAAGGGATCAAGCTGGCGGCCATCACCCGCAGCATCTTCGGCCAGGTGGATGAAGCGCAGGCCCTGCTGGAGGCCAACCGCCAATTGCTCACCGGGCGCCTGGAAGTGGCGGCGGATGGGCCGCATATGGTCATGCCCATGCTGGCAAAGCTGCGTGCGCGGTACCCGGGGATTACCGTCAACCTGCGCCTGGGCAATGCCCAGGAAACCCTGGCGGCGCTGTTGTCCGAGCACGCGGATGTGGCGGTGTTGACGCAAGTGGAGCCACGCAAGGGCGTGCATCTGCAGCCCTTGAACGAGTCACGTATCTGCGCCTTGGTACCGGCTGGCCACCCGTGGCTGGCGGATCCGGCGGGTATCCGCCTGGAGCAGTTGGACCAGGTGATCATGGTGCTGCGCGAGCCCAGCTCCATCACCCGCCGCACCTTCGACGAGGCCTGTGCCAAGGCCGGCATACAGCCCAAGGTGTTGCTGGAGCTGGACAGCCGCGAAGCGGTGACAGAAGCGGTGGCCGCCGAACTGGGAGTGGGGGTGGTGTCCTCGGTGGAAGTCAGTCGGGACCCGCGTGTGCATGCGATTCCCATCCATGGCGAGGGACTGCTGAACCACCATATGCTCGGGTGCATGGAGCGGCGCCGGGAGTTACGTTTGATTCAGGCGTTTTTTGAGCTGGCTTCCCATTGACCTGACGATGGGTCAGGTACGCGTGTTGTGGCAATGGGGGTTTTTGTGGCGAGGGGGCTTGTCCCGGTACAAACCGGGGACATCGTTTACATTTCTAACCGGGGACATGGTTTACAGGTTAATACGCATGGTCAGGAGG
>NZ_MIFU01000099.1:0-42956 GCF_001855215.1 Pseudomonas sp. 06C 126
CTCCCACACTGAATCATCATAAATACTCGGCATCTCATCCGGCTCAAGTCAGTCGGGATAAAACAATAAGAACCAAAGGTACTTCCCCATGCCTAGCGAACCGACAGGATCCTCCGTCGACTTCGAAAAAGTCGACTCCGAATATTTCCAACAACGTGAACTGAAAAAAGGCGCTGCCGGCTGGGTGCTGTTAGTCGGCCTCGGCGTTGCCTATGTGATCTCCGGCGACTACGCCGGCTGGAACTTCGGCCTGGCCCAAGGCGGCTGGGGCGGGATGTTCCTCGCCACATTGCTGATGGCCACCATGTACTTGTGCATGTGCTTTTCCCTCGCTGAACTGTCTTCCATGATCCCCACCGCCGGCGGTGGCTACGGGTTTGCCCGCAGTGCATTCGGGCCCTGGGGTGGGTTCCTCACCGGCACGGCGATCCTCATCGAGTACGCGATCGCCCCCGCCGCCATTGCGGTGTTTATCGGCGCCTATTGCGAGTCGCTGTTCGGCATTGGCGGCTGGATGATCTACCTGGCGTTCTACATCATCTTTATCGGCATCCACATCTTTGGTGTCGGGGAAGCGCTGAAGCTGATGTTTGTGATCACCGCTGTCGCCGCGATTGCCCTGGGCGTGTTCCTAGTAGCGATGGTGCCGCACTTCAGCGTCGCCAACCTGTTGGATATCCCCGTGACCGAGGCCAAGGGCGCCAGCAGTTTCCTGCCGTTTGGCTATGTCGGTGTGTGGGCCGCGATCCCCTACGCGATCTGGTTCTTCCTGGCGGTCGAAGGCGTGCCCCTGGCTGCCGAAGAAACCAAGAACCCGAAACGCGACCTGCCCCGCGGCCTGATCGGCGCGATTGTGGTGCTGACCAGTTTTGCCCTGCTGATCCTGGTGATCGCACCCGGTGGCGCCGGTACCCTGGCGCTGGTCAAGTCCGGCAACCCGCTGGTGGAGTCCCTGGCCCTGGCCTACGGCGGTTCGACCTGGATGGGCAGCTTCGTCAACCTGGTGGGTCTGGCCGGGCTGATCGCGAGTTTCTTCTCGATCATCTACGCCTACTCCCGGCAGATCTTCGCCCTGTCCCGCGCCGGCTACCTGCCGCGCAAGCTGTCGCAGACCAATAAAAGCAAGGCGCCGGTACTGGCCCTGGTTATCCCCGGGATCATCGGCTTCGGCCTGTCGCTGACCGGCCAAGGCGATCTGCTGATTTTGGTGGCGGTGTTTGGCGCGACCATTTCCTATGTATTGATGATGGCCGCGCATATCACCCTGCGCATCCGTCGCCCCAAAATGGAGCGTCCATACCGCACGCCGGGTGGCATCTTCACCTCGGGCCTGGCCCTGATACTGGCCTGCATCGCGGTCGTGGCGGGTTTCCTGGTGGATCCACGCGTGGTGATTGGCGCGGCGATCATCTATGGAGTATTAATTGCTTACTTTGCTTTCTACAGTCGGCATCACTTGGTAGCAGGCACGCCGGAAGAAGAATTCGCGGCGATCCAGGCCGCAGAGGCCGCCTTGCACTAAACGCCGTAAACCACGATGCGGGCCAGCGCCCGCGTCGTCATGGAGAGTCTGTATGGCAAGTTTTTCCCATTCGGTCGGTGCATTGACCTACCGTTTCGACAGCCTCAAGGACGTGATGGCCAAGGCCAGTCCCGCACGCTCCGGGGATTTTCTCGCAGGCGTCGCCGCGCAGAACGATGGCGAACGGGTTGCGGCGCAAATGGCCCTGGCCAATATCCCGTTGAAGCACTTCCTTGAAGAAGCGCTGATCCCTTACGAAAGCGATGAAGTCACCCGGCTGATCATCGACACCCACGACCAGCAAGCCTTTGCCGTGGTCAGCCACCTGACCGTCGGCGGCTTGCGCGACTGGCTGCTCAGCGACGCCGCCGACGAAAACAGCCTGCGCGCCCTGGCGCCGGGGCTAACCCCGGAAATGGCCGCCGCCGTGTCGAAGATCATGCGCGTGCAGGACCTGGTGCTGGTGGCGCAGAAGATCCGCGTCGTTACCCAGTTTCGCGGCACCCTGGGCCTGCGCGGGCGCCTGTCCACACGCCTGCAACCCAACCACCCTACGGATGAACCGGCGGGCATTGCCGCGAGCATCCTCGACGGTCTGCTGTACGGCAACGGCGACGCCATGATCGGCATCAACCCGGCCACCGACAGCATCGCCTCGATCTGCGCCATGCTGGAGATGCTCGACGCGATCATCCAGCGCTACGAGATTCCGACCCAGGCCTGCGTGCTGACCCACGTCACCACCTCCATCGAGGCGATCAACCGGGGCGTGCCCCTGGACCTGGTGTTCCAGTCGATTGCCGGCACCGAAGCGGCCAACGCCAGCTTCGGGATCAACCTGAATGTGCTGCAGGAAGGCTACGATGCGGGCTTGAGCCTGAATCGCGGGACCCTGGGGCAAAACCTGATGTATTTCGAGACCGGGCAAGGCAGTGCCCTGTCGGCCAACGCGCACTTTGGCATCGACCAGCAAACCTGCGAAACCCGCGCCTACGCCGTGGCGCGGCATTTCAAGCCGTTCCTGGTCAACACCGTGGTCGGTTTTATCGGCCCCGAGTACCTGTACAACGGCAAGCAGATCATCCGCGCCGGCCTCGAAGACCACTTCTGCGGCAAGCTGCTGGGCGTGCCGATGGGGTGCGACATCTGCTACACCAACCATGCCGAAGCCGACCAGGATGATATGGACACCCTGCTGACCCTGCTGGGCGTGGCCGGGATCAACTTCATCATGGGCATCCCGGGCTCCGACGACATCATGCTCAACTACCAGACCACGTCCTTTCACGACGCGCTCTACGCCCGCCAGACCTTGGGGCTCAAGCCCGCGCCGGAATTCGAACAGTGGCTGGCGAAAATGGGCATCTTCACGCAAGCCGATGGCAAGGTGCAGTTTGGCAACAACCTGCCACCGGCCTTCCGCCATGCCTTGGCGCAATTGGGATGAAGAAGGAGCCTGAAGTGCAGACCGACACACCTCCAAGCGATAACCCATGGCTGGAACTGCGGCGCCTGACCCCGGCGCGGATTGCCCTGGGCCGCACCGGCACCAGCATCCCCACCGGCGCGCAACTGGACTTCCAGTTCGCCCACGCCCAGGCGCGGGACGCGGTGCACCTACCGTTCGACCATGCCGGCCTGAGCAGCCAGATGGCCGAGCGCGGCCGCGACAGCCTGTTGCTGCACAGCGCCGCCCCCGACCGCCATAGCTACCTGCAGCGCCCGGACCTGGGGCGGCGCCTGAGCGATGAGTCGGCGCAGGCCCTGCGCGACTACGCCCTGGCCAACCCGGGTGGCGTGGACCTGGCGGTGGTGGTGGCCGATGGTTTATCGGCGCTGGCGGTGCATAAACATACCGTGCCGTTTCTGACACGCATGGAAGAACAGACCCGCGCCGAAGGCTGGTCGTTGTCGCCGGTGATCCTGGTGGAACAAGGCCGGGTCGCGGTCGCCGATGAAATCGGTCAGTTGCTCGGCGCCAAAATGGTGGTGATCCTGATCGGCGAACGGCCGGGGCTCAGCTCGCCGGACAGCCTGGGGCTGTATTTCACCTACAACCCCAAGGTGGGCCTGACCGATGCGTACCGCAACTGCATTTCCAACGTGCGCCTGGAGGGCCTGAGCTACGGCATGGCGGCCCACCGTTTGCTGTACTTGATGCGCGAGGCCTGCCGGCGACACCTGTCGGGGGTCAACCTCAAGGACGAGGCGCAGGTTCAGACCCTGGAAACGGATGATCCGGACTTGATGAAAGGCAACTTCCTGCTCAGCCCGCCCAAGGAGTGATGCCAGCACGATTGCGATTTTTCGCCGCTTTAGGCAGCATCAAGCAGCGGGCGCCCGAGTAAAGGACCGTTTGCCGTCGTATTCCTATAGAAGTTGAGGCCTAGCATGCGGATCACTCAAGCGACTCTGGAACACCTGGACCTGTTGACCCCGTTATTCGTCAAATACCGTGAGTTCTATGGCGCGCTGCCCTTTCCTGACTCATCCCGGGCCTTTCTGGAAAAGCGCCTGCGGCGCAAGGAATCGGTAATCTACCTGGCCCTGCCCGATGACGACGACAGCAAACTACTCGGCTTTTGCCAGCTGTATCCGAGCTTTTCTTCGCTGTCATTGAAACGGGTGTGGATCCTCAACGACATCTACGTCGCCGAGGATGCCCGGCGCCAATTGGTGGCCGATAACCTGATGCGTACCGCAAAAAAGATGGCCAAGGAAACCAATGCCGTGCGCTTGCGCGTATCGACCAGCAGCGATAACGCCGTGGCGCAGAAGACCTATGAGTCCATGGGCTTTCGTGAAGACACCGAGTTCAAGAACTACACGCTCCCGATCAGCGAAGACTGAAACACCGCAAAAAAATGTAGGAGCTGGCTTGCCTGCGATGCAGGCACCTCGGTGTGTCAGTCAGACCCCGGTGATGCTATCGCAGGCAAGCCAGCGCCTACATTTGGATCAGTGCTAGGCAGAATAGCTGCGACATCCCCCGCTACAAAACCAACACGCATTTCATCATTCAATCCGTATAATGCCGACCTTTTAGGACTGTAAGAAAACCGGCATACGCCTGTAGCCTTATTGCCCGAAGCTTCCGCACAGGCCCGCTGAGCCAGGCCGTCCACACAGGTGCCATCCATGGATTTCAACCCGCTCGACCTTATCCTGCATCTCGACGTGTACCTCGACTTGCTGGTAACCAATTACGGTCCGTGGATCTACGCCATCCTGTTCCTGGTGATTTTTTGCGAAACCGGCCTGGTGGTCATGCCGTTCCTGCCGGGCGATTCGCTGCTGTTCATTGCCGGCGCCGTAGCCGCAGGCGGCGGCATGGACCCGGTCCTGCTGGGCGGCCTGCTGATGCTGGCGGCGATCATGGGTGACAGTACCAACTACGTGATCGGCCGAACCGCCGGGGAACGCTTGTTCAGCAACCCCAACTCGAAAATCTTCCGTCGCGACTACCTGCAAAAAACCCACGATTTCTACGACAAGCACGGTGGCAAAACCGTGACCCTGGCGCGCTTCCTGCCAATCCTGCGTACCTTCGCGCCGTTCGTCGCCGGTGTTGCCAGAATGCCTTACCCGCGGTTCTTCGGCTTCAGCGTGCTGGGCACCATCCTCTGGGTCGGCGGCCTGGTCACCCTCGGCTACTTCTTCGGCAACGTACCGTTCATCAAGAAAAACCTCTCGCTGCTGGTGGTGTTCATCATCCTGCTGTCGCTGGTGCCGATGATCATTGGCGTGGCCCGCAGCCGCTTTGGCCGCACCTCATCCGAAGCCAAGCCGCACTGATCGGCCATGTGGTCCCTCAGCGCCTGGCGTCGCCGGCGCCTCCTGGCCAAGCATCCCGTTGCCGATGACACTTGGCAGCGGGTGCGCCATCACCTGACCTTCCTCGACGGTATCAGTGCCGAACAGGACCAATGGTTGCGTGAGGCCAGCGTGCTGTTCCTCGCCGAAAAGCACCTCACCGCCCTGCCCGGCGTCGAACTGCACCAGGAACAACGCCTGCTGCTCGCCGCCCAGGCGCAACTGCCGCTGATGAACCTGGGCGACCTGGATTGGTACCAGGGTTTCCACGAAATCATCCTTTACCCCGATGACTTCCGCAGCCCCCAGCGCCATCGCGACGCCAGCGGCGTGGAACATGAATGGGACGGCGAACACAGTGGTGAAGCCTGGCAGCAAGGCCCGGTGATCCTCGCCTGGCCGGGCGTGCTGGCCAGTGGCAATTGGGAAGGCTACAACCTGGTGATCCACGAACTGGCACACAAACTCGACATGCTCAATGGCGACGCCAACGGCCTGCCACCCCTGCACCACGACATGCGCGTCCAGGAGTGGGCCAGCGTGATGCAGAGCGCTTATGACGACCTCAACCGCCAGCTCGACCACAACCCCGACGCCGAAACCGCCATCGACCCCTACGCGGCGGAAAACCCTGCGGAATTTTTTGCCGTCACCAGCGAGTATTTTTTCAGTGCGCCGGATTTACTCACTGAGAGTTATCCACAGGTCTACGAGCAACTGAGCCACTTTTACCGCCAGGATCCCCTGGCCCGCCTGAAACATCTGCAGGCCAGCGACCTGCGCTATCAGACTGAAGGCTAAGTACCGTACGACGTCTGGCGCGTGGCATCGGCACAGGAATATGCCTATAATCGCCGCCACTTTTAGGCCAATCCGGCCAATTTACCTGGCCACCAACGGGGGCAACGCCCAATGAGCTACAGCAAGATTCCGGCTGGCAAAGACCTGCCGAACGACATCTACGTCGCCATCGAGATTCCGGCCAACCACGCGCCGATCAAATACGAAATCGACAAAGACAGCGACTGCCTGTTCGTTGACCGTTTCATGGCCACCCCGATGTTCTACCCGGCCAACTACGGTTTCATCCCTAACACCCTGGCTGACGACGGTGACCCCCTCGACGTGCTGGTCGTGACCCCTTACCCGGTCACCCCAGGCTCGGTCATCCGCGCTCGCCCGGTGGGCATCCTGAACATGACCGACGACGGCGGCGGCGATGCCAAAGTTATCGCCGTGCCACACGACAAGCTGTCCCAGCTGTACGTCGACGTGAAGGAATACACCGACCTGCCGCCACTGTTGCTGGAGCAGATCAAGCACTTCTTCGAGAACTACAAAGACCTCGAAAAAGGCAAATGGGTGAAGATCGACGGTTGGGGCAACGCAGACGCTGCCCGCGCCGAGATCATGAAGTCGGTAGCTGCCTACAAAGGCTGATACCCGCTACTCATTGCCACGGCAATCAAAAAAGCCCCGATCATTCGGGGCTTTTTTTGTGGGAAAAAATAAACGGCAAGTTCATTTAGATAAACAAAACAGCAACTAACGTTTAACTAATCTCAATTCAATCAAGACTTTACTTGCAATAAGGAAATACCTACATACACCAACTCAACGCATGGTTTATTTGATCTAGTTTTCCGGCCAGTAAACTCTGCGTTTATGAATACATCAGGTGATCGCTTAAGAACGTTACTTAGGGAAGTGCATCTTTCCGCCTCCGACTTCGCCAAGAATCGCGACGTCACGCCCCAGCACGTCAATAACTGGTTCAAGCGTGGCGTGCCCATGGCCCGGCTCGACGAAATAGCAGAACTGCTGTGTGTCACCAGCCGCTGGCTGCGTACCGGCGAAGGCCCCAAACACCCGCCGACCAACTACCACCTGGAAGGCTCCAACCGCGCAAACAACGCCGCCGCACGCGAAGACTGCGGCCACTACCTCTGCGACCCCAGCAGCGGCCCGGAAAAAGTCGACGTGGAAGTCCCCCTCCACGCTTCCTTCAACGCCCAGGAAACCCTACGCCTGTCCCTGCATACCCTGGAACAACTCAACGTCACCGCCGACCGCGCCTTGGGAGCCTATATGGTTGGCAACAGCATGATCGACATCATCCAGGACGGCGCCATCCTGGCCATCGACCGCGGCCGCACGCAAATCATCGACGGCGAGATCTACGCCCTCGAACACGACGGCATGCTGCGCATCAAATACCTCTACAACCGACCCGGCGGCGGCCTGCGCATCCGCAGCCACAACAGCAACGAACACCCCGACGAACTCCTGACCTACGACCAGCGCTTCGAGCAAAACGTCCACATCCTGGGCTGGGTGTTCTGGTGGTCCACCCTCAACAAACGCCGCCCTCCCGTCCCGCTGGACGACCACCTGATCGGCCACGACAGCTCTAAATCAGACCAGACGCTGGGAAAATCAAATAAATGTGAGTAACATGCGCGGCACATTTGGCAGGGTCGGCGTAAAGCCCACACACCCTGCCCGGCGACGCGGAGGAGTTCCCGCCGATGCCCCCTTTATCACTTGGGCGAGCGCTTGAGTGAACGATTGAAGGCTGGTGAGGTTTACCAAAAATAGACTTAACCAGTCCCCGAGAAGCCGGCCACAAGCCGGCTTTTTAATTGTCCGAAATAAACCTTTTCCATCCGAGAATCCTGCCGATAGCTCAGCTATCACGGGCGTTTCAGGCTCGTCCCTGTCCAATGGCGTTCAACGCCACTTGACCTCATCCGACGATGAAGTGGGGGGACAAAAGACTCGCATTCTGAATAGCTGTGTGGCAAGGGAGCTTGCTCCCTCGCCACAGGTTGAAGTTTTACTCTTGCTAAAGCGTCAAAAATCCACGGTCGCCGACAACTCGTACGTGCGCGGCGCGCCCAGGCCCAGGCTGGACGTCAGCGGCATGCCCCAGTACGCCTTGTCAGTGACGTTGGTCACCGTGCCACGCAGGGTCACTGGTCGCCCGGCGACCTGCATTGCATACCGCGAGCCCAGGTCGAAAATGGTGTAGCCGGGGATCGACTGTGAGTTGTCATCACTGATGTATTGCTGGGAAACCGACGTCGCGTTGGCGGTCAGGGTCAGGCCCGGCACCAGTGGCGTGTCCCATTCCGCGCCGAGCTTGCCTTGCAGCTTGGGCAATCCGGTGGCCGTCTTGCCTTCGTCATCGCCGCCTGGCGATTTGGTGATCTTCGGATCAACATGGGCAACGCCGCCCATCAGGCGGACGTCGTCGATGGGCGAGCCGAAGAAGCCCCACTCGATGCCTCGGTTGCGCTGTTCGCCACCAAAGGAGAACACGTTGGTCACCGGATCGGTGGAGCTGCCCGGACGCTCGATCTGATACAGGCTAAGAGTGTGGGTGAACGCGCCCAGGTCGAGCTTGAGGCCGATTTCCTTCTGCTTGGATTTGTACGGGGCAAAAACGTCGCCGTAGTTAGCCGCCGTCATCGGCGCCATCGCGCCTTTGCTCAGGCCCTCGATGTAGTTGGCATACACCGAAACCTGTTCCGTGAGCTTGACCACCACGGCTGCGGCGGGAGTTGTCGCGCTTTCGTCATAGCCGGGCTTGTTACGCGCGCCAGTGGTGGTATTGAAGGTGTCCGTGACCACGTTCTGGCGGCGCACGCCAAGGGTCAGTTGCACCTTGTCGTCAAGGACCGACAAGGTGTCCGCCACGCCGTAGCTGGTCAGCGTGGATTCGGTGTGTGCCACCGGCGCAAAGCTGCGCGGCGCCTCCGGCCCCCAGGTCGGGTGATAGATATTGGTCAGCCAATCCGCACCGGGCACCCAACGCCGGCCATAGTCCTTTTGCTTGTCGGCATACCGCGTGGCATTGACCACCCACTGGTGCCCGATCGGCCCGGTCTGCCATTTGCCCTTGAGCCCCGCCTCGCCCGAGGTTTTCTCGATGTCCATCTTCAGTTGGCCCATGCTGGTCTTCAAATCCCCCGCATTGTTGATCACCTGGGCCGACATCGCGCCGCTGTAGCGGTAGTGGGTCTCGCTGGCGCCGAACGCCGCGTAGGCCGACAGTTGCTCAGTCAGGTCAAATTCGCCGCGCACAATCGCGCCCTGATCCTTGGTATCGACAAACGCCCAGTCCGGGTTGAGCAAAGTGTCCGACTTCGGCGGCTTGGGCACGGCCACATTCGCCGCCAGGCTGATCCCACGGTTTTGCCCGCGCACGCGGTCTTCGCTGTTGTAGAGGTCGGCCGACAGCCGCGCCCGCTCACCGCGCCAATCCAGGCCCAACGAATTCAACTGCGCTTTCTGCTGTTGCTGCTCGGTCGCTGTGTCGCCATCGCGGTACACACCGTTGAAGCGCACGCCAAATTGCTGCTCATCGCCAAAGCGACGGCCTACGTCGAGGTGGCCGCCAAACTGCGCCTCGGACATGTAGGTGGTGGTAAAGCGCGTCAGCGGCTCAGCACCGGCACGCTTGGGCACCAGGTTGACCATGCCTCCCACCGAACCGCCTGGCGGCATGCCATTGAGCAGCGCCGACGGGCCTTTCAACACTTCGATGCGCTCGTACATTTCCGGCGAAATGCGGTAGTACGGCGCCACGCCAAACAGGCCGTCGATGGTCACGTCGCTGATGCTGGTGGCAAAACCACGGATCGAATAGTTCTCGCTGTAGGTGCCCTTCAGGCCATTGCTGAACACCGCAGGGTCGGTCGCGGCGATCACATCGGTGACGGTCTGGGCCTGGCGGTCGGCAATGAACTTTTCCGTGTAGCTGATGGTGCTGAACGGCGTTTCCATAAAGTCCTTGTTGCCCAGCAGGCCGAGCCGGCTGCCATACGCCACCTGGTCACCGGCGTAGCTCAGCGGCAGATCGGCGGCCGGCATTTCACCCTCGACGCGAATCGCCGGCAAGGTGGACACGCGGTTTTCTTCGGCTTGCACGAGTTCTTCGGCGAACGCAGGGGCGCTGCTGATTGCCAGGCCGAGCAAGGCCATGGAGGTAAAACCCGGACGAGCGGGCACAGGGGTACGTGTACGGTGAGTCATGGAAGGCTCCGTAAGGTGGGATGTTTTTTTAGTGTTGGCAGCTTGAAGCGGGATTAACGCCTGGAATCAGGGTTGATAGCCCTGGATCACATCGGCGATCACTTGCTTGATCGAGCTAGGGCTGGCCGCCATGACGTACCAGGCATCGGCATCGACAAACACCACGCGCCCGGTTTTCCAGGCATTGGTCTGGCGCAACAACGGGTTGCCCAGGGTTTGCGCATTCAGCAACGGGCGATGCTCCATGACGGCCGTGCGATCAACTACGTAGAGAATGTCCGGGTTGGCCTGCTGGATGAATTCACTGGAAATCGGCTGGCCATGCAAGCCGGCCTCGGCGGTCGGGCTGGCCGGTTTCACCCCCAGCTCGGTGAACACAAAGCCGTAGCGCGACTGCACGCCAAACGAGCTGAACGCACCGTTGTTATGCAGCACCACCAGGGCGCGCTCGGGGCGGTCGGCGGTGATGCGTTTCGCTTCTGCAACCTTGGCGTCGAGGGCGCCAACCTGTTGTTGCGCCAGGGCCGGCTTGGCGAAGATCTGCCCGAGGGTCAGCAGGTGCTGCTTGATTACTTCGATATGGCGCTTCTGGCTGTCGCGGTAATCCACGTCGAAATGCACGGTGGGCGCGATCTCGCTGAGTTCGCCGTAGTGCGGGGCCTGCAGCGAGGTGATCAGGATCAGGTCCGGTTTGGCCGCGTGCACCCGCTCCAGATTCGGCTGGACGATGGCGCCGGTGTCCACCACCGCCGCGTCGTCCTTGTAGCGTTGCAGGAACGGCGGCACGAAGTCCTTGGGCATCCCGGCCACCGGTACGCCCAGTTGGTCGAGAAAATCCACTTCGTTCATGTCCAGGGCCACCACGCGCTGTACGGGCGGCTGGATCAGCGTGCTGCCCAACGCGTGGGTCACGCTGATCGGGGCGGCGGCCGAAGCCGGCCCTGCGCCAAGCGCGGCCAGTAACAGGGCGCAGGCCCAGGCTGTGTGTGTGCGGTTCATGGGAGTTCTCATGCGGGGTTGAAGTAGTTGCACAGGCGGCCACGGGCGCCGTGGGTGATCTCGAAATCGAGGTCGTACAGTTCGCCCAGGCGGGTTTCGTTGACCACCTCGGCCACGCTGCCGGCGCAATGCACGGCACCGCCTTTCATCGCGAGGATGTGGTCGGAGTAATGGGCGGCGAAGTTGATGTCGTGCACCACCAGGATCACCGTACGGCCCTGCTCGTCACATAGCCGGCGCAGCGCACGCATGATGTGCACGGCGTGTTTGATATCGAGGTTGTTCAACGGCTCGTCTAGCAGCAGGCAGTCGGTTTGCTGGGCGATGGTCATGGCCAGGAACGCCATTTGCCGCTGGCCGCCGCTGAGCTCGTCGAGGTAGGCGCGGCGCAGGGGTTGCAGCGCGAGAAAGCTCAGCGCGTCATCGATCACGCGGTGATCTTCGCCGGTCAGCGCGCCACGGCTGTAAGGGAAGCGCCCGAAGGCCACCAGTTCCTCGACGGTCAGGCGCAGGTTGAAATCCGGCGCCTGGCGCAAGGTGGCCACGCGCTTGGCGTAGTCGCGCAGCGGGATATCGCCGACCTGGCGGCCATCCAGGCGAATGTCGCCGCCGCTCGGTGCCATCAGCCTCGCGATCATCATCAACAGCGTGGTCTTGCCGGCGCCATTGGGGCCGATCAGCGAGGTCAGGCGCCCAGCGGCAAAGCTGGCGTTGACGCCGGCCAGCACGGTCTGGGTGCCGTAGGTTTTGTAGAGGTTGTGCACAGTGATCATCGGGTGCCTCGGGTGCGCAGCATCAGCGCCAGGAAATACGTGCCGCACAGCAGGTTCACAAGAATGCTGACGGTGGTCTTGTAGTTGAAGACGTGCTCGACCAGCAGTTGCGCCGCGATAAAAATCGCGATGGCAATCGTGCTGCCCATGGGCAACGTGACCCGGTGGCGGAACGTGCGCGCCAACGCATAGGTGGTGTTGGCCACGAGCACGCCCATGAACGCCGTGGGCCCCAGCAGCCCAGTGGAAATCGCCACCAACGCCGCGACCAATGCCAGTTGCAGGCGCACCACGCGCGGGTAGTCCACCCCCAGCGACATGGCTTGGTCGCGGCCCAGGGCGAGCACATCGAGGGTCGGCAACGTGCGTGCAAAGCCCAGGCACAGCGCCGCCACCAATAACCCCGAGAACAGCAGTTGCTGCGGCTGCACGCGGTTGAACGAGGCCTGGCTGAAGCCTTGCAGGATCGAGAACTCGCCGGGGCTGATCTTCAACTGCACAAACTGCGTGACCGTGCCGATCACCAGGCTCAACACCAGGCCCAACAGCAACAGGAAGTACACGTTGCTGTTGCCCTCGCGCAGCAACCAGCGTTGCAGCGCCCAGGAATAGCCGAGCATCAGCAGCACCGACAGCACAAAGTTGCCCTGGCTGCCCAGCAGCATCAGGCTGGCGGTGCCCAGCAACAACACCAACAACGCCTGGAACAACAGGTACACCGCTTCATAACCCATGATCGCCGGCGTGAGGATGCGGTTGCCGGTGAGGGTCTGGAAAATGATCGACGACCACGCCACGCACACCCCGCCGATACACATCGCCGCCAACCGCGCGAGCCGCTTGGGGATCACGTAGTCAAAATCCAGCCCCGAACGGAACAGCACAAAGCCCGACGCCAGGGCGAATACCAAGGCCCACAGCCGCTTCATCGCTGCCTCCAGACGATCAACGCGAGGAACATCCCGCCACCCACGATGCCCGCGGTGAGGCCAATCGGCACTTCGAACGGGAAGATCAGCAGGCGCCCGAGAATGTCGCAGGCCAGCAGCAACGCGGCACCGCCGAGGGCGACGATGGGCAGCGTGCGGCTGAGGTTTTCGCCGTAATACAAGGCCACCAAATTGGGAATCATCAGGCCGACAAAGGGGATCGAACCGATGGTGATCACCGTCGCCGCCACGGTCACGGCCACCAGCAACAGGCCCAGCGCCGCCGTGGCCGCGTAGTTCACGCCCAGGCTAGTGGCCATGCCCTCGCCCATGCCCATCACGGTAAAGCGCTGCGCATACAGGTACGCCAGCGCGACGATGGGCAGGATCAGATAAATGATCTCGTAGTTGCCCTGCACCACCTTGGAAAAATCCCCCAGCAGCCAGCCCTGCATGCTTTGCAGGATGTTGTGGCGGTAAGCATAAAACTCGGAAATGGCGCTGAGCACACCGCCGTACATCAGGCCAATCACCGGCACCAGCAAGGTATGGTGAAAACGCAGGCGCCGGATGATCGCCAGGAACACTAGGCTCGCCGCGAAGCAACACAGCAGCGCAAACAGCATGCGCACGCCGGCGCTGGCGGCCGGCGCCACGCCCAGCGAGACGAGGATGCCAAGCTTGGCCGCGTCCAGGCCGCCGGTGGTCCCCGGCTCCACGAACTTGTTGCGCAGGATGTGCTGCAAGATCACCCCGCACACCGCCAAGCCCACGCCGGTCAGCACCAGCGCGGCCAAGCGCGGCAAGCGGCTGGCCGTCAGCGTCAGCCACGCGTCGCCGTCGACTGCCAACAGGTCGATCTCGCGGGCGCCGACCAGCAGCGACGCGCCGCACAGCACCAGCAACACGCCACAGCCCACTAGACGCATCATGCAATCCGCCAACCACGGGCCGCCCGGCGCTGGGCGAGAAACTGCGCGTACCGCCCAGCGCTGGCCGCCAGGATCGCTGGCGTGCCCTGCTCGACAATCTCGCCGTCATCCAACGCTAGAATCTGATCGGCCATGGCCACCGTCGACAACTGATGCGCGATCACAATCAACGTGCAGCGCCCGCGCAACCTGGCCAGCGCATCGGCGATGGCGGCTTGGTTGTAGGTGTCGAGGGCGGCGGTGGCTTCGTCCACCAGCAGGATCGGCGCGTCCTTGAGCAACGCACGGGCAATGGCGATACGTTGGCGCTCGCCCCCTGACAACCGCGCCCCGCCCTCGCCCACCGGCGTGTGCAGGCCCAGGGGCAAACGCGCAATGATCTCGGCCACGCCGGCTTGCTGCGCCACCGCCGCAATCTCGGCCAGGCTGGCGCCCGGTTTACCGAGGCGGATGTTGTCGGCAATGCTGCCCTGGAACAGGTAGGTGTCCTGGAAAATCTGGCTGATCTGCGCGGCCAGCACCGCTTCGGACATCTCGCGCACCTCCACGCCACCGATCAACACCTGGCCCCGGTTCGCATCGAAGAAGCGCGCCAGCAGCCGCACCAACGTGGTCTTTCCCGAGCCCGACGCGCCGATCAGTGCGGTCATGCTGCCCGGCTCGATACGCAGGCTCACCCCGCGCAGCACCTGGGGTTCGTCGGGGGCATAACGAAAACTGACGTTGCGCAATTCCACCGAACTATCCATGGGCATTTTCGCTTGCGCGGCGACCGGTAACGGCTGCTCGGCAAGAATGCTGCGCACCTCATCGAGCTGGGCGTTGGCGCTGCGCAGGATCTCGCCATAACTGGCCACTTCCAGCAGCGGTTCGATATAACGACACACCAGCACCAAGGCCACGCAGACGGCGATGGCTTCGTGGGCATCCAGGGCGTCGCACCACAGCGCGACCGCCACCAGTAAGGCGCAGAAGATCCCTTGCACCGCCCAGGCATTGAACACCGCCGACAATGAGGAGCGATAGATCAAACGCTGGCCGGACTGGCGTTGCTGGTCGATGGCCTGGTCCAGCAAACGCGTAGCGCCGCCGCTACCATTGAACGCGCGCAACACCGACTGGGCCTGCGCGAACTCGACCATGCGCTGGCTGGTCTGGGCGAAGTTCTGCTGATAGGTGTTGTCGGCACTTTGGCCCAGGCGCGCGGTGAGCAGCATCACGCCCACCAACACCGGTAGCGCCAGCAACGCCAACACACCCAAGGGCCAGTGCAAGGCAAACAGCGCGGCAACCAGCACCAACGGCGTCACCGCGCCGCTGATCACCGGGGTGAACACATGCGCCGGCAACTGCGCCACCGCCATCATGCCCTGGGTGATCAGATGGCCGAGCCGCGCACTGTTTTGCGCGCTGAACCAGCCCAGCGGCAGGCGCGCCACGTGATCGCCGACGCGTTGTCGCGCACCTTGCAGCACCGCCACGCCGACGGCTACACCGGCTTTGTCGAGGGTGCGACGCCACAGCGCGCAAGCGGTCACGCCAAACAGCAGCGCAATCAACCAACGCCCTGCCTCCAGCGCATCACCGGCCAACAGGTGGCTGATCAGCGGCACCAGCGTGATCAGGGTCAGCCCGCTGAGCAGGCCGTAGAACACCGCCATCACGGCATAGCGGCGCAGCGTGGGCGCGTCTTCACCGAGCAGGCGCACAAAAGTCTTCAGCATGGTTGCACCGCCTGTGATTCGCTGCGGGCGTAATCGCCCAGTTGCCATAACCGTGCGTAGAGCCCGCCATGGGCCAGCAGGTCGGCGTGACGGCCATGCTCGTGCAGGGTGCCGTCGTGGATCACGAGGATCTGATCGGCGTGCATCACCGTGTCGAGCCGATGGGCGATGACCAACAATGTGCGGCCCTGGGCGAAGCGTGACAGTGCTTCCTGGATCGCCACTTCGTTGTCGGCATCGGCCGCGGCGGTGGCCTCGTCGAGCACCAGCACTGGCGGGTCCAGCAGCACTGCACGGGCGATGCTGAGGCGCTGTTGCTCGCCGCCGGAGAGCTGGGCGTCCTCGCCGATCACCGAGTCGTAACCACGCGGCAGGCGCAGAATGCGCTCGTGGATATTCGCCGCGCGGGCGGCGTCTTCGATCTGTTGCGCGGTGGCGGACGGTCGGCCGAGGGCGATGTTGTCGCGCACGCTGGCGTTGATCAGGCGCACCTCTTGCAGCACAAAACCGATGCGCTGATACAACAGCGGCGTATCGATGTGGCGCAGGTCCGCACCGCCCAAAGTGATGCGCCCACTGCTGGGATCGAAAAACCGCAGCAGCAGGCGCGCCAGCGTTGACTTGCCGGCGCCGGACAGGCCGACGATGGCCGTGGTGGTGCCCGGTTGCAGGGTGAAGTTGATATCCCTCAGCACCGCGTGGTCGCGCTCATAGGCATAGCCAACCTGCTCAAAGCAGATTGCGTTGCCGCTCGGCAACTGCACGGCCGATTGCGTCAGCGTCGGCGTGTCCAGCAACCCCTGCACGCGCTGCGCAGCGCCGGTGGCGTTGTTCAAATCGTGGGTGATGTAGTGCAACAGCAGCAACGGCGCGCTCAGACCCGGCGCCACCAATACGAAGGGCAGCACGTCCACTGGCGCGATCCAACCCAGGCTAACAAACAGCGTGCCCGCTGCCAGTACTACGCCGAGCACAGTGACCGGCGCGATCATCGCGTTGGCATTCGCCATCGACGCCACCAGCGGGCGGGTGAAGTCGATAAAGGTCGTGGCAAAGGTGTCGATGGCGCTGCGATAAGCCCCGTGCGCTTTGCCACTGGCGCCGAAAGCCTTGACCACCGGAATGCCGTTGACGAACTCCACCACCGCGTTGTCGATGCGAGCCATCCCGCTGACAAATTCCTGCATACTCGCGCCGCTGGCGCGCATGGCCCGCGAGAGAAACAGGAAATACCCGGCAAACGGCAACAGCGACACCAGCGCCAAACGCCAGTCCATCGCCAACAGGTAAACCATCGACACCAACACCGCTCCGCCCGCGCGCCCCGCGGTGGTGTAGAAGTGCGCGGTGAGGCTGTGCAGCGTATTGATATCGTCCTGCATCGCCCGTTTCACTTCGCCCGATGCTCGGCTGCTGAACCAACCCAGTGGCACACGGCTCAGGCGCTGGGTGATCGCGCGGCGTAAATGGTGAGTGAGGCGATTGTCGGCCAGGTGGGCGAGCAGCTCAGCGATAAAAATCAATGCCATGCCCGCGAATAGGCTTAAAGCGCTAAGGCCAACAACCCACCACACTTCGCTCGACAGCTGAGCGCCAGCGCCGAGGACACGTGCGCCGATATGGGCGATGGCCGCCAGCGGCACCAGCGTCAGCATGCCGCCGACAGCGGCAAGCCCTGCGGCGACACACAGACGCCCACGGATAGGCCTCAGAATCCGGCTAAGCGTGCCTGCGACTTGAGGGTTGGCCGAAGCCGCTTCAGGTGAGTCCATTGACAGAAAAAGTCCGTTTGAGAATCAGAATCATATTTAGTTGCATGACTATAAACTAATTTGCGCAAAGCCGACAAGACAGCTACAACCTTGTGTTCAGCGATTAAGGAATACCCATGGAACCCGCAAAAAAAACCGCCACCCGCGGCCGCCCGCCGAGCATCACCCGCGAACGCATCGTCGACGCCGGCATCGAGATGGGCCTGCCCAACATCACCTTCGTCGGCCTGGCGGCGGCGTTGGGGGTCAGCCATATGGCGCTGTACAAACACGTGGCCAACCTCGAAGCGCTCAAGGCCATGGTTGCTGAAGAAATCTTCACCCGCTGGCAGATCCCCCAGGACTGCGGCGAGGCCGACGGTGGGTTGAAGGACTACCTGATCGTGTTCGCCACCTCGGTACGCGAGTTCGTCAAAACCCACCCCGGGCTGACGCCCTACGTGATCCGCCGCGCGGCAGCAACCGCGCCGATGCTGGCCAAGATTGATGGGCACCAAGCGTTGATTGCGCAGGGGTTTGGGGTGAGCAAGGAACAGGCGCGGTGGCTACTGGCGACGGTGGCGTTTCACTGCATGGCGGTGGCGGATACGGTGTACACGGTGACGCAGCGGGAGCCCGTGGTGGAAACGGCGCGGGATACGGAAGAAGCGGAGATGGAGGTGGAATTGGCGCGGGGGATGGAGGCGTTGGTGGTGGGGGCGTTGGTATTGGTGGAGGGCGTTGCCTGAGCGTTGCCAAGGCCTGCCTTGGGCAGGCCGATAGGTTGTCATCGTCCCAATCGGGACTTGACCGGTTTCTGAGGCCATCCAGATCAGAAAGCTACGTCGTTGCGCGGTAAATTCTTTCGGCTTGGCGTCCGGGTGCGTAGAGCATCGAAGAGTTCTACCTCAATGACCTTACTTTCGCCGCCCCTATCCACAACATCTGGGGAGCGCCTGTGGCCTCATTGAAAATCGGAATAAATTTTATAAATAACGCCGCACAAGCCGGCTTTTTATTTGCCCCGAATAAAGCGCCCCAACAGCCTGACTACCCATCGGGCTAGACACCTTAAAAAAAAGCAAAGAGCCGCACCCTCAAGCACGGCTCTCGCCATCTAACTAACAACGACAGCCCTATCGAGTCCCGCGCAAGCGCAACGCCGAGGGCATGAAGTACGAGTCTTCCGGAATCGGCTGCGCAAAGTCCACCGTCTGCGGCTCTTCGTTATCCAAGTTCTGCACGTAGTACCGCCGTGCCTGCAGGTCATGGAACACGTCCAATGCGCTCCAGGTAGTCGGCAAATCGTAGAAGTTTTTCAAGTAGGCCATCGACACCCGCCACAGTTCGCCACGGCCGTCGTACTGATCAACCACTGCCGCGCCCCAGCTGTCTTCATCAAGGTACAGCACGCGTTTGGAATACAGGTGCCGCGCCGTTGGTTTGAGGGTGCCTTCGACTACCCACACGCGGTGTAGCTCGTAGCGGGTGTATTGCGGGTTAAGGTGGCCGACTTTGAGCAGGTCGGCGTATTTCACGTCGGCGCTGGCGAGTTTGTAGTTGTTGTAGGGGATGTAGATTTCTTTCTTGCCCAGCAGTTTCCAGTCGTAGCGATCCGGCGAGCCGTTGAACATGTCGGTGTCGTCCGCCGTGCGCAGGCCATCGGAGGATGAGATCGGTGTGTCGTAGGCCAGGTTCGGTGCGCGGCGTACGCGGCGTTGGCCGGCGTCGTAGATCCAGGCTTGGCGGGCGTCTTTGATCTGGTCGAGGGTCTCGTGCACCAGGGTCGCACCACCGGCCAGGCGGGCCGGGCTTTTTACGAAGGTCAGGTAGTAGAACAGGATGTTTTTCAGGTCGGCGTATTGCCCGCCCTGGCGGTAGTAGTTGAACAGCCCCTCCTGCTGCGCCGTGACCAGGGCGAAGCTGCCGTTGCGTTGCACGGGCGCCTCCGAGGCGCGGCGCACGATGTAGGTGCCGCGGTAGCGGGTGATGTGGTTCCACAGTGCTTCCACGCCGTTTTGCGGAATGGGGAACGGCACGCCGCCAAAGGCATCGGCGAAGCCGGTACCACCGTCCAGCAGCTTGGCGCTGGTGGCGTTCTTGAAGGTGTTGTCATACACCCACTGCGGCGCCGAGCCGGAGCGTCGGCTCGGATAGATGGGCATCTGGAAGCTGTCGGGGTAGCTGTTGAACAAGGCGATCTCGCCCGCCGTCAGGTTGGCCTTGTACTGTTCCAGGTTGGCCTTGGTGATGGTGAACAGCGGTTTGTCACCGGCAAAGGGATCGACGTGGTGCTTGCCCTTTTCATAGCCCTTGGGCGCCTGGGTGATACCGCCCTCCCAGGTGGGGATGGTGCCGGCGGCATTGCCCGCACGCTCGGCGCCGAAGGGGGTGAGCTGGGCCTTGAGCTGTTGCGCCGCAAGGGCATTGCCAGCGGCCAGGCCGAGGGCCAGCGCCAAACCGGCGGTGAGCATTCGAGGTGTGTGGAACATGGCGAATCTCCAAAAGAACGAGGGCGGGCAACCGCCCTCGCGCCGCAGCATGGCAGCGGCTTACAGGAAGTACTTGAGGTTGAAACCGATGTTGTCGCGGTCGCGGATAACGTTGTTCTGGCCGCCACCAAAGAACTCGGTGTATTGCAGCTCGGCTTCCAGCTTGTTCTGGTAGTTGGCCTTGAGCCCCAGGGTGTAAGCCTTGCGGCCCTCGATGTAGTTGCCGGCCTGGTAGGAGTTGCCTTTGAAGTCGTCTTTGTAGACCACGTAGGGCGACAGGTTGACCCCGGCGTACACGTCGTTCCAGGTACCGTTGAACATCAGCGTGTAGCTGTAGGAATCACGGCTGACCTGGTCATCACGATCACCACCCGACACATAGGAAGTGTTGCCGCTGCCCGCGTAGTAACGGGTGCTGCCATCGTAGGCCTGATACTTCAGACCACTGCCGCGCAGGTGCTCGGAGGCCAGTTCGAAGACGCCGAACAGTGAGTCGAAGCCCAGGCCCGGGCCGAAGTTATAGATGCTGCCTACGGACGTGTTGAAGGCCTCTACGCGCTCGGAGTTGTCGATCTGGCTGTCGAGGTTGACCATCTGCCCGCCGACATTGATGAACTGCCCGCCCGCTGCCGCGCCGGCACCATTGGCCAGGTCGCCGATCAGGTCGTTGGTGGCGGCGACACCGATAGGCAGGTTCGGCCGGTAGGCCAGCTCGCCAAACACCGAGGCCTTGCCCAGGGTGGTGTTGAAGCTGAAGCCGTACATGCGGATATCTTCAGCGTAGCGCCGGTGCGCCTGGATGTTGCCCATCACGTCCACCGTCGCCAGGCCATTGGCCAGGGCCGCCGCCTGGCTGCCGGCCACCGACGACAGCATGCTGGTCAGGGCCGCCATGTCGATACCTTTGTAGCCCGCCAGGTTAGCGGCGATGGTCGGTTCCTTGGCGTGGTAGTTGACCAGGTACAGGCCGAACTCGGTGCTATTGAGCTCCTCGGCGATGTAACGGAAGGCGAAGCCGAACTGGCCATCGTTGCGCGCGTTGTAGTCCTTGCCGATCGACGCCACCTTGAGGGTGTTGCCGTAGGCCGGGGTCATGCCGTTGGCGTAGAGCCCGGTGCTGCGCAGCATGCCCCCGAGCATCGGGTTGTTGCCCAGGGCGTCGTATAGCCCGATGACGTTGCCGCCGATGGGCGTCGGGGTGTCGAGGGCGCTGCCGGTGAAGTTGTTGTAGCCGGTGCGGCCGCCATCGGCGAACAGGTCGCTCTGGGAGTAGAAGGTGCCGACCGGATCGATGCGTGTCTCCTTCCAGTTCCACTGGTAGAAACTCTCCATCGACAGGTTGTCGCTCAGCCCGATATTGAAGCTGATGGCTTCCACCGGCATCAGCACTTCCTTGACCTCGGCACCCGGCAGGCGGTATTTGGCCGCGTCCACCGGGTTGGTGGTGTTGACCCCGCCGCGATAGAAGATGCCCTCGCCCCAGTTGAATACCTGGCGCCCCAGCCGGGCAGTCAGCGGCATCTGGCCAACGTCCCAGTTGCCATAGACGTAGGAGTCGAGAATCTCCACACGGCTACCGGCAATATCCCGGGTCTGGTCAGTGAAGTGGTTATCCTGGGGATGGCTCTGGCTGGGTTGCGATGGGCTGTTGTTGCGGTAGTAGTCGTTGCGCTTATCCATGATCTGGGTGTCATAGAACGCCGTGCCACGCACGAACAACCCGTAGTTCTGGTAGTTGGCTTCCAGCTCCGACGTGATCTTGTACACCTCGGAAACCAACCCGGTATCGAAGTTGCGATTGCCGTCGTTGGTGTTGACGTCGTCGTTGCCCTTGTCCCGCCCCTGGACCCGCCACAGGCGCCCATAAGACAGGGTGCTGTCGAGCGAGCCGGTGACCTGCTTGTCCAGCAGGCTGAACTCCATGGCCTGCACGCCCCCGCTGCTGCACAGTTGCAGCAGGCCTACCAGGCCGACACCCAGCCCAGTGGATTTGATGGACCATTTACCCTCGGATCCCGAGCCTTGCGCGCGCACTGTCGTGCTCATTGCGGTCTCTCCCCTGCAATCTTTCTTGTTGTTATTGCACTGCGATGTGTTGTGGTTTCACTGCGCCGGGCGATCGAGGCCGGCCCGGACGTAGTTGCGACTGTGGGCGCCAAAGTGGCGCAGCAACTGCACCAACTGCTCGTTGAGCCGGGCATGGTCGTAGCGCTCGACGGGCAACTGGTTGCCGGCACTGAAGCTCTGGGTTGCCCCGGGCGTGGCCAGCCACTGGCCGATGGCCTCGTCGAACGCCACCGCCTGGGCATCCGCCTCGGCGCTGACCACCTGGCGCAGGTAGTCCGCCGAATAGCCGGGGTAATCGCCGTCTTGGCGGGTGTCGGCATAGGCCGCCAGCATCGGGTTGCTCGCCCCCGTCAGCAGCAGGTGACGTAGCCAGGCAAACTGGTAGCGCTCCACCTCGTTGTGGCGCGTGGCGACACGTTCGATCGCCGCTCGCTTGTCGCTGTCATAGCCGGCCAGGGCCTTGCCTTCCATCAGCAGCATGCTGGTCAAATCGTCGCCCGGCAGCGTGGTGGCGTGATAGGGCTGGGTCAGGTCCTGCAGGTAGTGCATGCCCCAGCCGAGGAAGCGATAACCCCAGTAGGGATGGCCATTGGCGAAGGCAAAACGTGCCAGGCCGAAGTACTGGTAGGCCCGCCAGTCCGGCCAGTTGCGCAGCAGGAACGGCGCAGCGGCATACACCAGCGCGCTCTCGTGGAAGAACCCCATATGGAACGGCGCCTGGGAGCTGTACTGGAAACGCGCATCGCCAAACGACTGCACGCCAAAGCCATATAACGCGCCGACGGCTCCCGGGTTATCGCTGAACAGGTTGATATCGTGGCCGTAGTCCGGCTCGTCGGCAGCGGTCGCCAGCACCGCCAGCGGCGCGACCTTCTGCCCCGGTTGCAGTTGGATAAAGCGCTGGCGATTCCACGGTGAGAGGGTTTGTTCGACCATCACGTCGGCCGCCTTGAGTTGCGCGCGCCCCGCCAGGTCTTCGCCGGGCATGGGCTGGATCACCTGGGCCAGGTGGATCTGTGGATTGACCCGCAGGGCCATGAGGAAGTCGCGGCGCAAATCGGCGCCGGGCTGGGGCGCCAGGCGCAGGTTATCGGGGCGCGGCGGATAGTCGGGAAAGTGGCTGCGGGCGAAGTTTTCCTGCTCGTCCAGCAGGGCCACCAGGCCAGCGTATTGCTGGGAAAGAAACTGCTCAAGCGTCTCGACCTGCACCTCGGGCGCCTCGCGCAACGCGGGCAAATCTTGCAGGGCCAGGTAGCTGCCCACGCTGTGATTGGACCAGGCACCAACCCCCGGCGACAAACTCCATAGCCCCAGGCACAGCAGCAACGACGGCAACTTCATGGCTTTACGCTCTTGTTGTAGATGCGTTCAGCCTAACAATCCGGGTATGCCGCGACACTGTCCGATCTTGCCAAAACGACTCACCAATAGCGCCACGTAGCGGGGTCTAATGCCCCTGTAGGAGCGAGCTTGCTCGCGAAGGACGTCAACGATAACGCGTGCTTGCAGGATAAACGCGGAGCTCTCAAGTTCTTCGCGAGCAAGCTCGCCCCTACAGGGGGGCCTACGCCGGGTAGCCGGTAATCTCGCGGATGCTCTGGTACAGCGGCTTGAGCTGGCGATACATGCGCAGGTAAACCTCACGGTACAGACGGTCGTACATCTGTTGTGCCTCGGGTTGAGGCATGAAAACTTCGGCGGTGCGGGTCATGGCGGCGATGGCGGTATCAAAATCCGCGTACAACCCAAGCCCCACGGCACAGGCGATCCCAGCGCCCAGCCCGGACGCCTCATACACATGGGGACGCTCGGCGGGCAGGCCAAAGATATCGGCGGTCAGTTGCATCGCCGCGTCGCTCTGGGAGCCGCCACCGGCCACGCGCAAGCGCGTGATCGACAGTTTCGAACGGCGCTCGATACGCTCTTTGCCCTGGCGCAGTGCATAGGCCAGGCCCTCAAGAATCGCCCGGTAGATATGGGCCCGGGTGTGCACATCGCCAAAGCCGATCATCGCCCCCTTGGCCTCCACCCCCGGCTCGCGGATGCCGGGCGACCAGTAGGGTTGCAGGGTCAGCCCCATGGAGCCAGGTGGCACAGCGTTGACCAGCGCATCAAACAACTGTTCCGGCTCCAGGCCCTGCTCGCGGGCCTGTTGCATTTCCCGCAGGCCAAACTCGTTTTTGAACCAACTGACCATCCAGTAGCCGCGATAGATCATGACTTCGCAGTTGTAGTGATCGGGGATCGCCGCCGGATAGGGCGGGATCAGCGGGACAATTTCCAGGTAGCGCGAGCGAGTGGTGGTGATGGTCGCCGTGGTGCCATAGGACAGGCACGCGGTCGTCGCTTCCACCACGCCGGAACCAAGCACCTCGCAGGCCTTGTCGGAGCCGGCGGCTATCAGTGGCAACCCTTCCGGGATCCCGGTATGGCGGCTGGCCTCGGCGGTGATGCGGCCCAGCTCTTCCCCCGGTTTGTACAGGCTCGGCAGTTGTTCCGCACGCACCGCCAGGGCCTGCCACTTCCAGTCCCGGGGGGCGGCCCAGCGCAGATGCTTGAAGTCGAAGGGCAAGTAGCCCACGCAACAGCCCACCGAGTCGACAAAACGCCCGGTCAGGCGATGGCTGAGAAACCCCGAGAGCAACAGGAACTTGTCAGTGGCAGCCCAGATATCCGGCTGATGCTGGGCGATCCAATTGGCCTCGGCCTGGGCGCGGAAGTAGTCCACCGTGGCCTCGGCCCCCACCAGTTTGAACAGCCAACCCCAGGGCCCCTTGATCCCGCCCTCCGGCTCGCACTGGCGCTGGTCGAGCCAAAGGATGGCCGGCCGCAGCGCCTGGCCCTGGGCATCGACATTGATCAAGGTGCCGCGCTGAGTGGTCAGGGATACGCCACGGATCAGACTGCGATCGATGCCGGTCTGCGCCCACAACTGCTGGCAGGCCTCCCCCAGTTTGCGCCAGTAATAGTCCGGGTCCTGCTCGGCCCAGCCGGGCTGGCTGGAATAGTAGGCCTGCAACTCGACCTTGCCTTTGCCCAACAGGTTGCCCTGCAAGTCGAACAACAGCGCACGAACACTCTGGGTGCCGTTGTCGATCGCCAGCACATAGTCTTTGCCGGGGGTGTTGTTATCCACGAAGCTCTCTTTTTTCATGAGGCACTCTTCAGATCGAGGCGCAAGGGACGCTGTGATGGCGTTGCCAGAGTTGCAGGTAGCGCTGCTGTTCCTGTTCCCAGCGCGTGTCGTCCCAACCCAGGCGAGGCTGGCATAGCCGACGGATGTCCGCCAGGTAGTGGGCAGCGCCTTCGGCCAGTAGCAGGCCGAGGCGCGTGCGCCGCAGCAGCAGGTCGTCCAGGTGCAAAACCATCTCGGTCTCGGAGGCAAACGCCAGCTCCGCCCAGAGGGTATCGCTGGCACCCACACAATCACTGCCCAGGCTGTTGATCAGACTGGCCAGGCGCGGCAAATCGCGGCCATGACGCCCGGCCAGGCGCCGCACGCCGGTGTCGCTCAGCCCGGGGATCGCCTGCAACGGTATGGCCTGGAACACCGGCGCGCCGTCATCTTCCAGGGGTTTGCCGAGCATCCCGGCACAGGCCCGCAACACCTCAATGGCCTGGGGCCGGAAGGTGGTCAGCTTGCCTCCCGCCAAGGTCACGCAGCCGGGTTCCTGCCACAGCACGTGCTCGCGGGTTTCATTCGATGGCTTGGCCTGGGAGTCGGCGGCGCCCACCACCGGACGCACCCCGGACCAGGTGCACAGCACGTCCGCCGCCGTCACTTGGGCCTGGGGAAATGGCTGGGCGCAGGCTTCCAGCAGGTAGTCGAGTTCATCAAAGGTGATGCTCGCACCAAGGTCCAGATCCTCGCGGTGATCCAGGTCTGTGGTGCCCACCACCGTGGCCCCTTCCCACGGAAAGACAAACACCGGGCGGCCGTCGCGCCGGTGCATGAAACTGAAGGCATGGGCCACCGGCAAGCGCCAGCCCGGCAACAACAGATGGCTGCCACGCAAGGGCCGCAACTGGCGCTGCCCGCCGCCCGGTTGCAGGCGCTCAGCCCAGGCACCAGTGGCCACCGCCAGCACCGCGCAGCGCACGTGCATAACCGCGCCGCCCTCAGTGTCCTCGACCTCGACCCCACACACTCGCTCGCCGTCGCGCAACACCTGGCGCACCCGCAGGCCATTGAGCGCCCA
Source organism: Pseudomonas sp. 06C 126 (assembly GCF_001855215.1). NCBI lineage: Bacteria > Pseudomonadati > Pseudomonadota > Gammaproteobacteria > Pseudomonadales > Pseudomonadaceae > Pseudomonas > Pseudomonas sp. 06C 126. Next base: position 26,239 of record NZ_MIFU01000099.1, read on the forward strand.
AGCGCCATCGGCACGGGCCTCGGCCAGCACGCGCATGACCAGCCGCGCATCGTCGGTCAGCGCATCGCGAAACTGCGAAGCCCCCAGCAGCCCCGGCTCCTTCAAGCCCGGTGCCAGATAACGCAGTTGCTCAGGCTTGTGGAACTGCCGGCTGCGACAACCGGCCAGGGCGTCATACAGGCGCAGCAAACCGCCGAATACCCGCGGCCCGGGGAACCCGCCGCGATAGTGCGGCATCAGGAAACTCATGGGGTCCACCAACCCCGGCGCTTCGCCCATCAAGCGTTGGCGCTCGCGCACCGAATCACGGGCCAGGCGCCACTGGCCCTTGGCGATGTAGCGCAGGCCACCATGGACCATTTTCGACGAGCGGCTGGAGGTGCCCCAGGCAAAATCCCGCTGCTCCAGCAGCAGGCAGCGCCAGCCGCGCCGGGCCGCCTCGCGCAGGATCCCGGCGCCGCTGATGCCGCCGCCGATCACGATCAGGTCCCAGGTTTCACTCGCCAGTTGCGGCAGCACGGCCTCGCGCCATTGGGCATTCCAGTCATTGCTCATGGGCCTAGTCTTCCAGCAGCGTGCCGGGGTTGAGGCGCCCGGCCGGATCAAAATGCCGGCTCAGGCTGTGCAGCGCTGCCATCGCCAATTCGCCCTTTTCCCTCGGCAGGTAGGGCGCGTGGTCCTTGCCCACGCCATGCTGGTGGCTGATGGTGCCGTGGTTTTCGACGATGGTGCGGCTGGCCGCCTGCTTCAGGGCCTTCCAGCGTTCGAGGGTAGCCGGGTAGTCCGCCGCCGGGCGGAACACGTAGCTGGTGTAGATGCTCGACCCTTCGCCATAGACATGGGACAGGTGGGTGAACACATGGACCCGCTCGCCCTCGGCCGCCAGGCAATCGCGCAGGCTGGCCTCGATCGCGTGCAGCAAGGCGTCGACATGGCACCAGTCGGTCGCGGTCTCCAGGGTGTCGACCACGTAGCCGGCCTGCCAGAGGTTCTCCCGCAGGTAGGGGAAGCGAAAGCGGTTCTGTTGCCATTTCTTGCCCAGCAAGGTGCCGGTGAACACGCCGCCAAAGGCCTTCAGATGCTGGCGGGCCTGGCGCAACGACAGGGCATTCTGCCGACGATTGCCGGTGACACCGAAGGTCAGCAGGCACTTGCCCTCGCCAGCGCCACGCAGCGCCAGGTAGCGCTCCAGCCAGGCGATCTGGTTGGGGTGGCCGGCCAGCGCCAGCTGAGTCTGGGTTTCCATGGCATTGGACAGGCGCAGCATCGACAGCGGCACCCGTGCCTGCACCAGTTGCCGAATGGCCTGCAGGGCCCGGGGCCAGTCCGGCAGGAACACGCCATAGAAGCGTTCATCCTCGGGCAAGGCGCTGACCCGCACCTTGACCTCGGAAATGATGCCGAAACGTCCTTCACTGCCCAGCACCACTTCCCGCAGGTCGGGGCCGGCGGCCGACGCCGGGAAGCTCGGGATCGCCAGGGGCCCGGCGAACGTTTCCAGGGTGCCGCCGGCGAACAGTTGCTCGATCCGCCCATAGCGCAGCGATTGCTGGCCGCTGGAGCGACTGGCGACCCAGCCGCCCAGGGTCGACAGTTCCCAGGACTGCGGGAAGTGCCCCAGGGTGTAGCCTTTGGCCCGCAGCTGGCTCTCCACCTGGGGGCCACTGGCACCAGGGCCGAAGGTGGCGAGCAGGCTTTGCTCGTCCAGGCCGAGCAGGCGATTCATATGGGCCAGGGACACCGTCAGCACCGGGCGCAAGGACGCCGGCGGGTTGATATGCCCGGCCACCGAGGTGCCACCGCCATAGGGAATCAGGCACAGGTCGGCACTGTCGGCCAGGGCCAGCAACTGGCGGATCTGCTCGACGCTTTCCGGCAGGGCCACCCCATCCGGATACTGGCCCAACGTCCCCTCACGCAGGGCCAGCCAGTCCGGCAAGCTCTGGCCCCGGGCATGCATCAGGCGGTCACGGGGTTCGATGCTGTAAAGCGGATGGGGCGCCAGGCGCGAGGCGGGAACCCTGGCCAGGGCGCTGTCCAGGCTGGCGTCAGGCAGGGTGTGACCCTCGCCCAGTCGCTCGCGCAAAAACGCCGCCCCATGGGCCGGCATCTCCATCTGCGTGGTTTCTTCGCCCCAGCCGTTCCAGCGTCGCATGCGTGTTTCTCCCAGCAGATCGTGTGATTTTCAGTCCACCCATACTAATCAGCCGGCGCAAGCTGTCACGGTCGCATCAGGACAAATGGAGTAGCCAATTGGGTCAATCGGTCCATTACCCGATGTCGCCACGGGAGCATTTACTTTAGCCACGGTTTCAAATTACCTTGCCAGCCATCGAAGCGCGCAAGGTAATGCCGCCGGCAACACCCCCGCCAGGAACCCGATCATGCAGACACTCGGCTCGACCTCAGTCCCTCCTCTGCTGAAATATCTGCGCCATGCCGAACAACTCGGCGTAGCGACCGCCCCCGCCCTGGCGGCGGCCGGGATCACTGCCGGCCAACTGGACGACAACAGCCTGCGCCTGCCCGTGCACGTCCACGAACGCCTGCTGGAGTATTTCTGCGAGCACTCCGGGGACCTGCTGTTCGGGCTCAACTCGGCACGTTTCGTGTTGCCCAACTCGTGGAGCGTGCTGGGTTACATCACCATGAACTGCGCCACCCTGGGCGAGGCGATGAACCGCATCATGCCGTTCGAAAAACTGGTGGGCGACATGGGCACCAGCCGCGCGGAGATGGTCGGTGAGCAGGTGCGGCTGATTTGGAACTGCCGCCACCAGCAGCCACGAATCCGTCGGCATATGGTCGAGAACGTGCTGGCGTCCTGGCTGGTGTATGCACGCTGGATCGCCGACGCCGAACTGTCGCCCAGCCAGGTGCTGCTCGAACACCCTTTGCCGGACGGCGCGCAACTGAGCCAATACGAGGACTTCTTCGGTTGCCCGGTGCTCTTCGAGCAACCCTGCTCGGCCCTGGTAGCGCCGTTGAGCTACCTGCAAACACCCCTGCGCCAGGCCGATGCGCAACTGCTGCGGACCCTGGAAGAACACGCCCTGGCCCTGATGGCCACGCTGGACGACTCGACCCTGGCGCTAAGGGTGAAAAACGCCCTGCGCCAGTTGCTCAAGGAAGGCCTGCCGCGCAAGGAACAGGTGGCCGAGCAGTTCGCCATGTCGGTGCGTACCTTGCAACGCCAGTTGCAGCAGGCCGGCACGTCCTACCAGCAGATCCTCGACGACTTGCGCCAGGAACTGGCCGAGCACTACCTGCTGCACAGCGACCTGCCGATCCAGGACATCGCCCAATATTTGGGCTTTACCGAACCGCGCTCGTTCCACCGCACCTTCAAGAGCCGCACCGGCATGCCGCCGGGCGAGTATCGGCAGACTCACCGCGCCAGCTGACAGCGCAGATTAAAGGCGGTCGAGCCCCAACCCCTCAATCAAATCCTCCCCCGCCTCGTCCGCCCGCCACCGCCGGCTGGATATGCGCATGGTGTAGCGCCGCCGATACTCTGAAGGCGTCAGCCCCGTAGTGCGCAAAAACAGGCGGCGAAACGCACTGGCGTCCTGATAACCGCAGTACTCCATGACTTCCGTCAGATCGATCAAGGTCACTTCCAGCAATTGCTTGGCCCGTTCAACCCGCAGGCGGTGCAGGTAGTCCAGGGGCGTCATGCCTTCCACCTCTTTGAAGTGCCGCAGCAAGGTCCGCGGGCTGGCGGTCGCGGCCTCGGCTACCGCGTCCAGGCTGTAGGGTGTCTGAATATGCTGCTGCAGCCATTGCTTGGCGCGGAACACGACGCTGTCGCGGGTTTTTACCGAGATGCCGGGGAAGTTCAGGCTGGAATGCTCAAAACGCATCGGGTGGTAAAGCAGGCCGTTGGTGGCGATCTGGGCCATTTCTTCGCCGGCGAAGTGACGGATCAATTCCACCATCAGGTCGCAGACCGCCGCAGGGGCTCCGGCGGTGAATACCGGCCCGTCGACTACTACCGGGCCTTCCATCGCCAATTGCACGTTAGGAAAGGCGGACGCAAACCAATTGGCAATCATCCAGGTGACGGTTGCGCGCCGGCCATCCAGTACCCCTGCACGCGCAAGCAGCACGGCGCCGTTAAAACTGGCAGCCACCACACGCCCTTGGGCGTGATACCGCGCAATGCAGTTCAACTCGTCGGTGCATTGAGCAAGAACCTGGTTCAGGTCCGGCACGCTTTTCATCTGCACGCCAGGCACAAACAGGACCGTCTGCGAGGGCCGCAAGGTTTTGCGGCCGGGGCTGGGCGGGCGCATTTCCGACAGCCAGTCCGGAAGTGGCAGTTCATTGCCCGCCGCATCGATCAAGCGCCAGTGGAAAAACGCCCCGCGCTTATCCGGGTTGCGCAGCTGCCAGAGGTTGTTGAAGGTGCGCAGCGTGTCGATAACGCTAAACAGCGTGCCAGCGAGATTGTGCGGGCCATGCAATAAATCGACGCGGACATTCATGGGCTTACCTGGCGATATTGGATTTATGGTTGGCGATATTAGCCCTACGCCTCATAAAAACCAGCCCTGGCACTGCGCTGACTTGTGGCGATGAGGCTTGCCCCCTCGACAAAGCTCAGCAGATCCCTGGTTTTTTCTTGGCGATATTGGCTCTATTGCTGTCGGTATTCGCCGTATTACCGCAATCGCTTCAACGCTAGACTGAAAAACACCTGGCCTCAGCAAGAAAAAAAACAAGGGTATCAGTCAGTGAAAACAACAATAAGAAACGCCTGGGGAAGTACCGGCAAGCCAGTGGCTGCAGGGTTGGCCACGACCTTGCTCAGTGCGGGTATCAGCGCTCCAGTCAGCGCAGGGGAGCTGGTGTTCAGTGACCTCAAGTCAGGGCTGGGTAACGGCATGCAATGGCAACATGAAGACACGCGCCTGCAGGTCAAAGGCGCCCTGGCCCTGGGCACGGTACGACGCATGGACGACCCAAGCCACCGCCTGACCAGCGCCGAACACGGTATGAACCTGTTCAACGACGGCAACCTCAACTACAAGCGCGGCGATGCGGTTTCTACGTCTGCCGAAGCCTACCTGCAAGCCGATCTGAGCCACCGCAACCTCGGGGTTTTCGTCAGCGCAAAGGGTTGGTACGACTACACCCAGAAACACCAGGACGTCGACCACGGCAGCGTCCCCAACGGCTATCGTTCGGGAGAACCACTCAGTGACTCGGGGTTCGATTCCCTGGCGCGCTTCTCCAATGCGCTGTTCAACGATGCCTACGTCTACGGCAACTTCCAGCCTGCCGGGCATGACCTGCTGGTGCGCCTGGGCGACCAGGCGATCCCGTGGGTCACTCCGACCACCATCAGCGGTGGCCTGCAGGCGGTGAACGCGTTTGACTGGGCGGCGGCACGCCGGGCCACCTCGATTGCCGAGGCCCGCACCGTGCCAATGCCGACCCTGTACGCCAAGCTGGCCCTGACCGAGAACCTGTCGGTGGATGCGTTCAACCAGTTTGAATTGCGCCCCAGTGCCTACTCTGGCTGCGGCACATTTCTGTCGACCAGCGACTACGCCCAACCGGGCTGCAACCAATTCATCCTTAATGGCAGCGTGATGAGCGCGATAGCCGGACGGCCGATCTACACCAGCGATGGCCAGGCCCTCAACAACCCCCTGGACTACGTGGCCCGCGGCCCGGACCATCGCCCAGGCAACAATCAATTCGGCGCCAGCCTGCAGTATTTGTGGAAGGACGTCGGGTTGTTCGGTTTGTATTTCGCTGACTACAGTAGCCGCGAAGCGCTGACCCAAGTGGTGCGCACCGGCCCTGGCGTACTGACGCCACCGGCCGCGAACGTGGGGCAGGCAACGCCAACCGGCGTGGCGGCTTATTATCAGCGCGCCTATCCAACCCGCATTCGCCTGTATGCCCTCAACTTCAAGACGCGGCTACCGGGCGGCACCGGGATTTATGCCGAATACAGTTACCGCCCCAATCAACCGATTGCGTGGAACGGCGCCGACTTTATTGCCGGGCTGCTCGCCGGCAGCGGGCCCCTGGGCTACCTGTCCAAAACCCCGACGGGCTACCTGGCAAGCGGCTACGACCGCTTCCACGTCAGCCAGTTGAATCTGGGCGCCAGCCACCCTTTTGGCCAGGTGTTGGGCGGCGCGATGAAGCTGTCCGCAGAAGCCGGATTGAAATACGTACACGACCTGCCCGACACCGAGCAGATCCGTTATGGTCGCCCCGGTTTCGGCAGCGCGCCCTACGGTAAAGCCGCGAAGTGCACAGGCCCGGCGGCCAGGTGCGCGGATGACGGGTTTATCACGCCGTTTGCCTGGGGCACCCGCGTCAAAGGCGAAATCAACTACAGGAATGTGTTGCCCGGGCTGGACGTGACGCCGTCGCTGACACTGGTCTACGACATCAAGGGTCATGCCTATGACGGGGTATTTTCCGAAGGCCGCTACGCACAAATACTCGGTGTGCGCGGCGATTACAAAAGCACTTACACCTTCGATCTGAGCTACCTGAACACCGGTGGCGGCGATTACAACCTGGTGGCAGATCGCAGCCTGTTAGAGGCCAGTGTCGGCATTCGCTTCTAGCACTCCCCTTAAAACAAGGCCATTTCCATGCGTTCATTGACCGATAGCCGACGCCCGCTCGTAGTTGCCCTGCTGATGACAGTGGTGATTATCAGCGTGCTGGACAAGACCATTTTCGCCTTCGCCGGCCCGCAGATCATTGATGAGTTAAAGCTCACGCCAGCGCAGTTCGGCTTTATCAGCAGCGCGTTCTTTTTTCTCTATTCGATCTCGGGGGTGCTGGTGGGTTTTCTTGCCAACCGCATGCCGAGCCGCTGGATTCTCTCCGGCATGGCCCTGGTGTGGATGACCGCACAATTGCTCGCGGCCCTGTCCACCAGTTTCTTTACCCTGTTGGCCAGCCGCGTCCTGCTCGGCGCCGGTTGCGGACCGGGCACGGCGGTGACCCAACACGCCTGCTTCAAGTGGTACACCAGCCGCGAGCGGGTGCTGCCGGCGGCGCTGATTCAGGTTGCGATCATGCTCGGTGCGATTGCCGGCGCCGTGGCGCTGCCCAAGTTGATCGAGCAGTACGGCTGGCGCACGGGCTATGTGCTGCTGGCCGGTGTCGGCCTGGTGTGGCTGCTGCTGTGGCAACGATATGGCCGCGAAGGCCAGCATGACGATACACGCGACACCCAGGGCGACCTGCTGCCTACGCTGCCCTACAAGCGGCTGTTGCTCAACCGCACGTTTGTCTGCATTACCTTGGTTGCGTTCTGCAGCTACCTGCCCAATGCCTTGCTCTACAGTTGGTTGCCCACCTACCTGCAAAGAGGCCTGGGCATGACGCCGATGCAATCGGGCTACCTGGTGCTGGCCACCACACTGGGGGTGATCTTTATCAACCTGCTGGTTTCCAGCCTGGCGCAACGCGCAATGAAACGCGGCGCCAGCATCCGCAAGGCGATGGTCGTGCCGCCCCTGCTCGCTTGCCTGGTCGCCGCCGTGACCTACATCCTGATGGGTTTTACCAACACCAGCCTGACCGTGACCCTGGGCTTTTTCCTGCTCGGCAGCATTCTCCTCAACCTGCTGTCGGCTTTCGGTTTCAGCATCGTTGCCCACATCGCCCCGGCTCGCCAACGCGGGAGCATGCTGGCGATCCATATCGCCCTGCTGACCACCGCCGGCATGCTCGCGCCCGTGCTGGTCGGGCAAGCCATCGGCTGGCAGAACGGCGACCTGGTGAGTGGCTTCGAACTGGCCATCGGCCTGTTTGGTATTGCCCTGCTGGTGTTCAGCCTGCTTGGGCTGGCGCTGATCGACCCGGAACGCAGTCGCCGCGCACTCACGGCCAGCATTCCCGGCGCTGGTTCTGCGGCCATCAGCCCGGCATAAGCTGCGCAGCGGCGGCCCCACCACCTTGATCGCTGCGCGCAGCGCCCAGCACGACTGCCAATAGGGAACACCCGATGGACTTATCCTGCTTTTCACAAAGCTACGCCGAAGCTCGGCAAAAATTCCTCCAGGCCTGCGCCAGCGCCGGCCTGGAGGTCCAATCCCATCCTCACCCGTTACCGGGCAGCGATGGCGAGGAACTGGCCCTGGATGTGGCGCTTGCAGGCTCGCCCACGGCCACCAACCTGCTGGTTCTGAGCAGCGGTGTGCATGGCGTGGAAGGTTTCTGCGGCTCGGCCGTGCAGGTCGATCACCTGCGCAACCGCGAGTGGATGCAACACGGCCAGCGCCAGGACCTGGCGGTGCTGTACCTGCATGCGATCAACCCCTACGGCTTCTCCTGGCTGCGCCGGGTCAACGAAGACAATGTCGACCTCAACCGTAACTTCATTGACTTCGCGCAACCGCTGCCCGACAACCCTGACTACCACGCCCTTGCCCCACTGCTGCTGCCGCGACGGCAACCACCGACCCTGCTCAGCACGTTGGGCCTGGCCGGATACGCCCTGCGCCATGGCAGCAAAGCCTTGCAGTCAGCCATTACCCGCGGCCAACACAGCCACGCGGATGGCCTGTTTTTCGCGGGCACCTCACCAACCTGGAGCAATCAGCAACTGCGCCAGATTATCCGTCGCCTGGGCAACCACTGTCGGCGCATCGGCTGGATCGATGTGCACACGGGGCTAGGTCCGTGTGGCGTGGGTGAGCGGATCTACAAAGGGCTCAACCACCCCGGCGATATTGCACGGGCGCGAAGCTGGTGGGGCGCGCAGGTCACGACCAGCGCAGACGGAACCTCCTCGTCGGCCATGCTCAACGGCACCCTGGACCTGGCCGTGATGGAGGAATGCCCCCACGCGCAATACAACGGTTTGACCCTGGAGTACGGCACACAGCCGGGGCCACGGGTGCTGGCGGCCCTACGTGCCGATCACTGGCTGCACACCCATCCGGATACGGCACACGCCCGGCGAGTGCAGATCAAGCGCCAGTTGCGCGATGCTTTCTACATCGATACCGAGCGCTGGAAACGCCAGGTACTGGAACAAGCCCGCGAAGTGACGGCGCTGACCCTGCGCGGTCTTGCCACGCGCCTTGAATGACAAAAATGCCCACTATCGGTGGGGTACCCACTCAAACCACAGAGGATGTTCATGATGAGTGCCTATTTGGTGCAAGCGTTAAAAGAGGTCATGCAAAAGATCCAGGCCCGACTCGACCAGCATCAGGATCAGGTCGTCGCCACACTCAGCCAGGTAGCCACTGGCGAACTGCAGATGACCGAGACGCTCAGCCCCCAGGAGCAGGAAAACGCCCGGGTGCTGTTCGGCTGGGTGGCCCAGGAGGGCCCGCAAAAGGTATTTGCCGCGATCCAGCCAATCCTGGCCGACCCTGCCACGTTGAGCGCGGGCGTCACCTTCGATGACCTCATCAACGGCCCGCCGTTCGGGATCATCCCCCCTGCTCTCAAGCACATTGACCTGCGCGGCCTGACCCGGCTCGCGGTCCTGCTGGCCAGCTACGTTTTCTATGAGCAATTCCACTACCCGCAGGCAGAAACCGGGGTGTACGACATCTCGGGCAAGCCCTTCCAAAAACTCAAGTGGCTTTATCGCTACTGGTTCAATCAACTTGAGGTGGCCGAGAAAGGCTCAGGGCTGGAGGAGCTGTTTGAGTCGCAGGCGTTCAACTTCTTCAACCTCAATCAATCGCCGCTGGACCCTGGCTTCGGCTACCCGCCTTTGCGCTCGGTCTCGGTGTCATGTGCCGGAGACCTGCTGGCGGTCGATGTCCTGACCCCGGAGAACACACCGCACCTGTTCGATGACATCACGGACTTCTACAGCACCGCAGACATCGTCAGCGCCAACCTGGAATCGACCGTTGACCGGGACAGTGAACTGGGACGCTATCAGGACAAAGGGCAACCGGCCAAGATGAACACCTCCGAGGCGATGTTCCGCAAGTTCCGTGATGAGGCGAACATCAACTTCTTCAGTACCGCGACCAATCACGCCCTGGACTGGGGTGAACAAGGCGTACTCGCCACCCTCGATGTACTGAAAAAATCCGGCGCCTACTATGCCGGCACTGCCGCCAGCCAGGCCGAGCAGGATGAAGTGGTGGTGGTGGAGAAAAACGGCATCAAGGTTGCCCTGCTGGCCTATACCTTTGACCTCAATGGCCGCGACCCATCGCCTGACAAGGCGTACCTGGCCAACGTGGTGCGCTTCAACGATGTAAACCCGGCGCCCGACTACTCACTGATCGAAGAACAGGTCGCCCGCGCCAAAGCCAAGGGTGCGGACTGGATCATCGCCTACTGCCACTGGGGCTGGGAGTTCGAGATGTACCCCCACGTCAATATCGTGGAAGCCGCACGCAAGGTGATTGCCTGCGGTGTAGACACGATCCTCGGCAACCATGCCCATGTCAGCCAGCCCGCAGAACTTATCCCGCGCCCTGGCAAGCAGGATGCGCTGGTGATCTACGCGTTCGGCGACTTCGTCAGTTACCACCCCGAAAGCCGTAACTCAAAACTGGCCTACACCCTCAAATTCAGCATCGGGAAATTCCTGGGGGTTACTCGCCTGTTCAACGTCAAGGCACTGCCTATCTACATCGTTAACGAAAGATTGGATGACAAGCGTTTCAACTGCCGCATCGTCAAGTTCTTCGATGTGCTGGAGAACCCGGATGGCTACGGGCTGACCGAACTGGAGAAGAGCCAACTGCCCCATCTGCGGGACAAGGTGTGGAACGAGATCCTGTCGCCACTTTCCAGCCTCCCGGACTGATGGGAGCAACAGCGCCAAGCCTGCCTTGAACCGCAGGCTTTTTTGTCGCGGGCCTTGACTCTCCCCTATACGGCAGACCCTACGCTGAACATCACTCCCTTCAGGACTTCCCCCGTGGTTCAGCGCACCCTGGTCATCCTTGGCCATTCCTCGAGCACCAGCTTCTGTTCGGCCCTCGCCGAGACCTACCTGCAGTCGGCCCGAAACGCCGGCCATGAGGTGCGCATCCTGCGCCTTGGCGAGCTGGTTTTCGACCCGATCCTGCACCATGCCTATCACCAGGCCCAACCCCTGGAGCCCGACTTGCTCGGCGCCCAATCCGACATTCTGTGGGCGACACATCTGACGTTCGTGTTCCCCATCTGGTGGGGCGGTGTTCCGGCCTTGTTGAAGGGGTTCATCGAGCGGATTTTCCTTGCCGGCTTCGCCTTCAAATACCGCAAGGGCAAAGCGTTCCCCGACAAGCTGCTACAAGGCCGAACCGCTCACCTGCTGGTGGCCCTGGATACGCCGCCGTGGTATTACCGCTGGTTCTACCGCGCGCCCGGCGTGCACCAGATGCGCAAGACCACCCTTGAGTTTTGCGGCATTAAGCCGACCAAGACCTTAATGTTCGGGCCTGTGCTGGGCTCTACCGCAGCGCAGCGCGACAAGTGGCTGAAAAAGGCCGGCACACTCTTTTAGGAAAGGATCTGCATGTACATCGGTAAAGCCGCGCAGCTGTCAGGTACGACAATCAAGGCCATTCGTCACTATGAGGACATCGGCTTGCTGCCACCGCCACAACGCGAGGGGCGGTATCGGGTTTACTCGGCGCAGAGCGTGGAGCTGCTGACGTTTATCAAGTGCGCGCAACAGCTGGGTTTCAAGCTCAAGGAGTTGCAGGAGATTCTGCACGGGCATCATGGCGATGAGCTGCCGTGGCAGCGCGCCAACCAGGCGATAGCGCAAAAGAAGCGCGAGTTGATGACGCAGATCGAAGCCCTGCAACAGGTGCATGCAGGGCTGGTGGCGTTTGAGGGCAGCCTGGAGCAGGCCCAGGGTCAGTGCCAGTTTGCACGGCTGGTGGAAACTGGCACTGCGCGCAACAGCTAGTTCAGCAGATCGCCCCATTTGTTTTGCAGGGCGCGCTCTTCGGCGATGATCTCCCGCGTCAGGTTGTCGACCCACTGCTGGGCAAACCCATTGGCCTCACGCAGCAGCAACATGATGTCGTCGACTTCAAAGTCGCCAGGTTTGGCGCCGCCCTTGTGCTCATCCAACAGCTTCCTGACCATCTCGTTGAGCTGCTGCTTGGTGGCCATTTTGGCCATGGCCATTGCCATCAGCATCTGGTCGTCTTCCGGCCTGACCTTGCTGTGGGGACTGCGTTCCTGATAGTTCTCGCACACCATCAGGAACCCGGTCAGGAAGCCCTCGAGCAGGCCATCCTGCTGGCGGATCGATTCGGGAATCTTGTGAAAAGAGAAGCCGTACATAAAGGCCATCACGTAGAAAATCTGCTCTTCAATCTCTTCATCCGGGCAGCCGATCAGCTTTTTCGCCTTGGGAATCACCGCCCCCAGGTAGTTGATCGGCAACTGCCAGATCACAGCTGAATCCGGATCGTCACGCTGTTCCTGTTTCAGGTCGGCAAGGATGGCCTGCATCTTTTCAATCGCCCGCTGCCCCGGTTGCACCACCGGTTCGTCGTCCATCAGCAGGTCATCGAGTTCGGCGTGATAGGCCGGTGCCAGTTGCGCCGCCGGGGTGATGTCTTGCAACGCCGCGACCCGCTCGGCTTCACCGGCCAGCAGTTTGTCGAGGAGCTTGTTGCGGTTGTCGAGCACAAAACGTACGAAGGTCTCTTCCTTGAGGGCCAGGCGCACAACACCGGGCAGGAAGGCGTAGATAAACCCGCCGAGCTTTTCGACATTGCTGTCATCGCGCAGGGCCGCCAGGGACGCTTCGCCGGTCTTGTCCTTGATGAACGGCAGGATCTTCGATTTGTTCTGCTCGATGGCCACGGCAACGTAGCCCAAGAGCTTGTCCTTGCCGCTGACTTTTTTCTGCGGGTCGTCAGAAGAAGTCTCTTCGATCACCGCCAAGGCGAGGATTTCTTCGGCAACCGGCTCTACCAGCGCGGGCTCGGCTTCGGGCTTGGGCGCGAGCACCGCGACGGCAGGCTGCGCCACTGCCACCAGCGGCTGAGCGGCCAACCCACGGCGGGCATCCCTCAGTGCCTCGTTGATCACCGAGAAGAACTCACCCAGCTCTTTCTCACCCACCTGGGTAAAGGTTCCGACCTTGCGCGAGTTGACGAACAGGTCGCGTTTTTCCACCGCCAACGAATCCAGATGGCGCCAGAAAAACAAGCGTGGCGTGTCAAAGACCATCTTCACCGCCAGCTTGCTCTCGCCCATCAACACGCCTTCCTTGGCGCCGCCGAACAGGGTGTCGTCAATCAGCACCAGCACTTCGTCTGCGCTCATGTTGGCGCCGTAGGACTCCAATGCCGCCGACAGTTTTTTCTGCGGGATATGCGGGCGCACATACACACGCTCCAGCCCCAACCGTTCGGCCAGGCTGAGGGTCATTTGCACAATGGAATCCACCTGCTCCGCCGACAGCTCCTGGTTACCGGCCGAGGCTTTTACCGCCGCAGGCTTGGCCTGCGGGGCCGACTGCTCGCCGCCCCGGGTCCGCAGCCATTCCTGCACCAGGGAAAAGCAATCGTGCAGATCGTCTTTGTCCGGCATGTTGAAGGCAATCGCCTGACGCTTGTTGAGGAAGAGTTTGCTGCCCTTGAGTTCCAGGGCGTCTACCTCGTCGTAGGCATAGGCCACGGCATCACTGAAGCTCTCGCGGATGGCCAGGTATTGCTGGCCGATCAGGCAGCCGTCCTTGCCGCTGGCGAACATGGTGTCGTCAATCAGCACCACCACTTCGCTGGGGTCCACGGTCAGGCCATAGGCAGAAAGGGCGTTGCTCAAGAGTTTCTTCGGGATATTGGGTGCAACATGGACCCGCCCCGAACTCGAATACTTGTGGGCCTGCAAGAACTCCAACAACGACATATCCCTATCTCCCTTTCTGATTTTTTTCAGCGTCATCACGCCTGGCCCCCGGAGGTTGCGCGGCAGAATAGCACTAGGCCACTATCCCGATCACCCTTCAAGACAGCTCCAGCTTGACCTTCAACTCCTGGACCCGTGCCCGCTCCGCCCGCAAGGCGCGCTTGAGTTCACGGTTTTCCATCTCGCGGATCTTGGCCCAGCGTGCTGCCGTGCGGCAGCCAGCCACGAAGGTCCAGATTTCCCGCAGGCGCAGGTACTGCATCAACAGCACCAGCAAAATCACGCCAATGAGCACCAGTGCGCTTGTCGAAACAAGCTCCGACATCCCCATGTCCTGCTTCCTTTTAGTGAGTTCGAGTGATCTCGAAGACAGCCGCAAGATATGTCGTGTTTTATTACAGGTCCATACTGTAGACAGATACAGGTAAAGTAATCGCACACATGGGAGGGGTCATGAAACGCAAACAATCCGTCGAGCAGGTCCGCTGGGACCTGGCACTTCGCTATCGTTTAATCGAGACCGTCGCGTGGTGGGAAGGCCGCCTGACCACGGGGCACTTGATCCAGAGCTTCGGCATCAGTCGCCAGCAGGCCTCGAAAGACATCAACACCTACATCACCGAACATGCGCCCCGAAACTTGACATATGACAAGCAGCTCAAGGGCTACATCCCGAGCAAACACTTCAAGCCGCGCTTTATCGACGACAGCGCCAGCGCCTATTTGCACCTGCTGTACCAAAACAACGAACGCGCGCCGCACATCGAAGGGCTGGCGCTGGCCTATGCCCATACCAAAGTGCTGGAAGTGCCGGACCGCAGCATCCGCCCACAAATCCTGCGCCCGCTGCTCAAGGCCTGTCGCGAAGGGTTACGCCTGGAAACCGAGTACGTGTCCCTGGCCAACCCGGAGCCCGAGGTGCGCCTGATCGCGCCGCACACCCTGGTGTACACCGGCATGCGTTGGCATGTGCGGGCCTACTGCGAGAAGAACGGCAAGTACCGCGACTTTGTGCTCAGCCGCCTGCGCGGGGAACCGGAGTTACTGGGCAAGTCCGATAACCCGATCGGCGAAGACCACGTGTGGCAGACCGCCGTGGACTTGGTGATCACCCCGGACCAGCGCCTGGCGGCGATGCAGCGGGCAATCATCGAGGCGGATTTCGGCATGCTCGATGGGCAGTTGGTGATCCCCAGCCGCCAGGCGTTGGTGAAATATGTCCTACAGCGCTACCAGATCGATCCAAAGAACCTGGACCCCAAACCCGAGGCCCAGCAGATTGTGGTGAAAAACCTGCAAGAGCTGAAGCCTTGGCTGTATGACTGAAAACGGCTTTTGCCAGTCAGCAACATCGCCGTTTGATGTGGGCTCAAGCGGCGATTCCACCCAGTAAATTCTCCCTGCACGTAAGCCCATTCTGATTTAACAGACCACACCTCCAACCGCCCTTTTCCTGCGGCATTCTCCGACGCCTTTCTTTTGCAGAGACGTCATGGATGCCAGCCCCTGCCCCTGATTCATCGCCCATCGACCTGATCGAATACGAGCTGAATGGCTTTCACCAGAGCCTGGCGGTATATCGCCAGCAGGTCACCAGCTGGTACGCGCAGGCCCTGGATAAAGCCAGCCATGCCGCGGACTTGCCGGCGTTACTGGGCATGGAGCGGGTGCTGCGGGTCGGGGATTCCCAAATGTCGGTGAGCATGACCGACAGCGACTTTGCTTCCAGTGTTGCCGTGTGCCCGGCAGGCGGTGAGCTGAAGATCGAGAGCAAGTTCGAGTCGGTGTATGACGTGCCGCTGGGCAATCTCCAGGTGCAGGTGATTGGCCTGGATGACGGCAGTTCCACGTTTATCCAACTGGATGAACAGGGTCAGGCCTCCCATCACTGCGTGGCCGGCGGGCGCTATCAGGTGCGTGTGCAGGGCGGGGTGTCGCCGGCGCAGGTCGAGGCGCTGTTTGCGTCCTACGACGGTTTGACCGCTGAGCTGGAAGCCTGGCTGCGCAAGGAGTGGAGTGGGTTCAAACCGCACTGGCAGGCCTCCAGCGCGAGCGCCATTGGCAGTGGGATATTGGCCGGGACCTGGTCAGCCATTTCCGGAGTGTGGGACAGCGTGTCGCTGGTGCAGGACATCCTCAAGGACCCGGCCAAGCACATCGAACGCCTCGGCACCCAGGCCGCCGAGTTGGCGGCCCTGGCGCGTGAGGCGCCCCAGGTGATGGAACAGGCGATGTTGCTGGCCAGCGACGAGGCGGCGCTGTACCTGATGCTGCGCACGGCGATGATCTGGCTGTCGGCGTTGCCGCCCAGCCAGGTGGCGGGGAAAACCGCCGAGGTGATTGCCGGGTTTGCCGTGTCGCTGCTCATTGATTTGCTGATTGCGCTGGTGCTGACCATTGCCCTGCAAGGTGCCGGGATCGCGTATCTGGGGCTGCGGCTGGCGAAGTATGGAGCGCAGGTGGTTGAGCTTGCGGTGGGCTTCGTCAAAGGCGTGTTCGACATCCTCAAGCGTTTTACGGCGGCGGTGGATCGCTACAAGGCGGTGGCCGTGCGCGGCGTCGTCGGCGGCTTACAAAAAGGTGGCCTGCAGATGCACTGGGGGGCACGGCGCAATACCACGCTCAAGCAACTTGAGGCGGTGGACGACGCCCCCTCCTCCGCGAAAAACCCCAACGGCGCGGCCAGCGCCAGCGCCGATAACACCGCGACCCATGGCTGCCCGGTGTCCATGGTCACCGGCGAAGAACTGCTGACCCTGACCGATGGCGAGTTGCAGGGCGTATTGCCATTTGCCTGGACGCGGCTGTATCGCACCAGTGCCGTGGAGGTGGATAGCGGGTTGGGCTTTGGCTGGAGCCATTCCCTGGCGCAGCGGCTGGAAGTGGCC
>NZ_MIFU01000100.1:0-42421 GCF_001855215.1 Pseudomonas sp. 06C 126
CAGCCGTGCAGTGCCTGGCCCGCCGTCATCGCGGGCAAGCCCGCTCCCACAATGGGGGGCGGTGAGGCGGGAGGCTTGGAGGCACCACAAAACAAATGTGGGAGCTGGCTTGCCTGCGATGGCGGTGTGTCTGCCAGCCGTGCAGTGCCTGGCCCGCCGCCATCGCGGGCAAGCCCGCTCCTACAGGGGCGGTGGCTGCCTGGCACCGCGGCTACACAGGCTTGCGGATGCGCATCAGCTCAGAAACTCCGACCTTGAGCAACCGCGCCGTCTTGCCCTTGGCCAACGCCTCGACACCTTCATGCTCGGTCAGCCCTGCCAGTTGCGCCGCCATGTTCATCACCAGCGCCTCTCGGGAATACACCCCGCCTTCCAGGGAATAGCTCGCCGCGATCAGTTGGCGCAGTTCCAGGGGCAAGCGCCAGCGCGTACGCAGCGCCGAGCCGTAGCCGGCACCGAAGGTGGACAACGACTCGCCAATCAACTCATCGTCCAGTTCACCGCCGCCCTGGCGCCACTCCTGCAAGCTGCGCAGCAGCGCAAGGTCGCCCAGGCGGTGGAGGATACCGGCGCTGTAGCAGCGTTCGTGGTCAAGGTCGAGCATGCGCGCCAAGGAGCGGGCGTATTGCGCAGTCTGCTGGGACAGTTGCCAATGGCGTTCGGCGTACTCCATCAGGCTGGCATCGCCAAGGATCACGTTGCGCTTGAGGGCTAGGCCAAGCATCAGGTTCATGCTCTGCCCGGCTGCCAGCTTGTGCAGGGCCATGGACAGCGTCTGCACCGGCGTGCCGTGATGGCCGGCGCTGTTGGCGGCGGCGATCAACACGGCGGTGATCTGTGGATCGGTTTTTACCTGCTCTTCCAGTTGCTTGAGATCCAGGCCTTCCGGCGCCAGGCTGCGTTGCACGGCGGCCTTGACGTCAACCCGCAGCGGCGCGCCGTCCGACAGCTCGCGGCGCCGCTCCAGGAACACCGGCAAGGTCATGCCCGCGGCCAGGGCCGGGGCCTCGCAATAAACCGTTTCGCCTTCATTGAGCAGCAGGTCCTGCAGGCGTTGCGTAAGGCCTTCCATGTTCAAGGGTTTGGTCAGGTAAGCAGTCGGCGCCAACGGCAACGCTTCGCGCACGCTGGCGCCGTCATTGCGTGCGCTCAACAGAATAAACGGCAAGGCCGGCACGCGCCGACCCTGACGCACACTGCGCAACAGGCTCAGGCCATCAACGCCCGGCAGTTCCCAATCGGCAATGATCAAATCGTAGGGTTTGTCTCGCAACAACTCGGCGGCTTGCTGCCCGTCGGCGCACACATCCAGCCGCGCGTCGCAGCGCACATTCAACAACACCTGCTTGAGCAGATCCCGCGACCAGGGGTCGGTCTCGGCAATCAGCACACGGGGTACAGCAGGTAAATCAACAGCAGTCATGCAGCACGCTCCATCGGCAATCCTTGCACCTTAGACAAAGGAAGCGCCCGCGTACAATGAACAAGGCCTGAATCGGCGCATAGCCCACAAAAAAACCCGCCGAAGCGGGTTTTTCCTGTCGATCGGGTCAGCCTGCGCTTACAGCTCGGAGAAGCACTCTTCGATGATCGCCAAGCCTTTGTCCAACTGCTCGTCCGGCGAGGTCAGCGGGACCAGTACGCGCAATACGTTGCCGTAGGTGCCGCACGACAGCAGGATCAGGCCCTTGTCACGCGCCTTGGCCACGACGGAGGCTACCGCCGCAGCGTTCGGCTTGTGGCTGTCGCCATTCTCGAACAGCTCGACCGCGATCATCGCACCCAGGGCACGCACTTCACCGATCACCGGGTACTTGGCCTGGATAGCCTTGAGGCCGGTCACCAGGCGCTCGCCAACAGCCTTGCAGCGGTCCAGCAGGTGCTCTTCTTCGAACACCTCCATCACCGCCAGGGCCGCGGCGCAAGCGATCGGGCTACCGGCATAGGTGCCGCCCAGGCCGCCTGGGGCGATGGCGTCCATGTATTCGGCCTTGCCGCACACACCGGCCAGCGGGAAGCCGCCAGCGATGGACTTGGCGAACGTGGTCAGGTCGGCGGCAACGCCCATCTGTTCCATGGCGAAGAAGGTCCCGGTACGACCGGCACCGGTTTGCACTTCGTCGGCGATCAGCAGGATGCCGTGCTTGTCGCACAGTTCGCGCAGGCGCTTCATGAAGGCTTTAGGCGCGACGTAGAAACCGCCTTCGCCCTGCACCGGCTCGATGATGATGGCCGCGATATCACGCGGCTCGGCATCGTTTTTGAAGATGCGTTCGATGCTGGCGATGGAGTCGTCGATGCTCACGCCGTGCAGCTCGTTCGGGTACAGCGCACGGAAGATGCCGCCCGGCATCAGGCCCATGCCAGCGGAGTACGGCACGACCTTGCCGGTCAGGCCCAGGGTCATCATGGTGCGGCCGTGGTACGCGCCAGTGAAGGCGATCACGCCGGCACGGCCAGTCGCGGCACGGGCGATTTTCACAGCGTTTTCAACGGCTTCGGAACCGGTGGTGACCAGCAGGGTTTTCTTGGCGAAATCACCCGGGACCTTGGCGTTGACTTTTTCGCACAGCTCCACGTAAGGCTCATAGGCCAGGACCTGGAAGCAGGTGTGGGTCAGCTTGTTCAGCTGTTCGGTCACGGCCGCGATGATTTTCGGGTGCAGGTGACCGGTGTTCAGTACAGCGATACCGCCAGCGAAGTCGATGAACTCGCGACCTTCTACGTCGGTCACCGTGGCGTTCTTCGCGGATTCGGCGAAGATCGGGTGAATCTGGCCAACACCGCGCGGTACAGCGGCTTCGCGGCGTTTCATCAAGGAAGCGTTAGTCTTGTTGCTCATAAATTCCTCATTCGCCACTCATCGGGTGGCGCGGTCCAAGGATTACGTGGCGGGGAGGCAACTACGCCAGCATGCGATGATCGACTGCCACAGCTTTCCCGGCCACTTCGAATAACGGTGTGAAGCACGCAAAGGGACAGCGCTCTCGTGCCCTTTGCGTTTACAGCGATACCTTGCCGGTTAGATGCCCAGGCAGAGGTATTTGATTTCCAGGTAATCCTCGATCCCGTACTTGGAACCTTCACGGCCCAGGCCCGAAGCCTTGATCCCGCCGAACGGTGCCACTTCGTTGGAGATCAGCCCGGTGTTGACGCCGACCATACCGTATTCCAGGGCCTCGGCCACACGGAACACACGGCCCAGGTCGCGGGCATAGAAGTAGGACGCCAGGCCGAACTCGGTGTCGTTGGACATGGCGATCACTTCGGCTTCGTCTTTGAAGCGGAACAGCGGCGCCAGCGGGCCGAAGGTTTCTTCCTTGGCCACAGCGGCGTTTTTCGGCACGTTGGTGAGGATGGTCGGCTCGAAGAAGTTGCCTTCCATGACCTTACCGCCAGCCAGCAACGTCGCGCCTTTGCTCAAGGCATCGGCGATGTGTTCCTGGACCTTGGCCACGGCTTTTTCGTCGATCAGGGGACCGGTGGTGGTGCCGTCTTCCAGACCGTTGCCGATCTTCAACTTGGCCACGGCCGCTTTCAGTTTTTCAGCGAACGCGTCATACACCGAGTCCTGGATATACAGGCGGTTGGCGCATACACAGGTCTGACCGTTGTTACGGTACTTGGAGATGATCGCGCCTTCGACGGCCTTATCCAGGTCAGCGTCGTCGAACACGATGAACGGCGCGTTGCCGCCCAGCTCCAGGGAAACTTTCTTGATGTCCTTGGCGCATTCGGCCATCAACTGGCGACCGATTTCAGTCGAGCCGGTGAAGGACAATTTACGCACGATAGGGTTGCTGGTCAGCTCGCTGCCGATATCGCCGGCGCTGCCGGAAACCACGCTGAACACGCCGTTGGGGATTCCGGCCCGCTGGGCCAATTCGGCCAGGGCGAACGCCGAGAACGGGGTTTGCGACGCAGGCTTGAGGACCATGGTGCAACCGGCGGCCAGGGCCGGGCCGGCTTTACGGGTGATCATCGCGGCCGGGAAGTTCCACGGCGTGATGGCGGCGGTGACACCGATCGGCTGCTTGATCACGATCAGGCGCTTGTCCGGCTGATGGCCAGGGATCACGTCACCGTAGACACGCTTGGCCTCTTCGGCGAACCACTCGATGAACGAAGCGGCGTAGACGATTTCGCCCTTGGCTTCAGCCAGCGGCTTGCCCTGCTCCAGGGTCATCAGGCGGGCCAGGTCATCCTGGTTCTCGATGATCAGCTCGAACCAGCGACGCAGCTTGTTCGCCCGGTCCTTGGCGGTCAGTGCGCGCCAGGCCGGCAAGGCCTTGTCAGCGGCTTCGATGGCACGACGGGTTTCGGCGGCGCCCATCTTCGGCACGGTGCCCAGGATCTCGCCAGTCGCGGGGTTGTTGACCTTGATCGTTTGACCGTTGTCCGCATCGACCCAAGCGCCATCAATAAAGGCTTGCTGGCGGAACAACTGGGTGTCTTTAAGCTGCATGTCGGCTTTCCTTAACAGCACCGCGCGCGCGCGGGGCAAATTAGAGTTGTTGAAAGGCGCCTCGAAGGCTGCCGTCAGGGAAATCAGTCACTGGGCGCAAGCTGAAACATCGCGCACGGGAGACAGAGCGTTTGAAATCTCAAACGAATCCTAGGATCAATGGGGGGGCAGGGCAATAGTCTGTTCGAAAAAAAGAACGAAAACGGCGCATTAGCCGGATTATTCTGACAAGCGTACGACAGCCCGATTCAACGCCAACGACGCACACCGCCCGGTACAGAGCCTCCCTACTCCAGAATCCCACCGGCAGACGGCCAAAAACCAGCATGGACGCCCAAGGTCGACATGGGTATGATGGCGCCCGCACAAGCATCCGTAGCTCAGCTGGATAGAGTACTGCCCTCCGAAGGCAGGGGTCGTGGGTTCGAATCCCGCCGGGTGCACCATACAAACGAAAAGCCCCAGGTCTTGCGACCTGGGGCTTTTTTGTGGGCGCTGGTTCAGCGTTTTTGCAACGCTTCCAGCCGAGCCGGTAGGTCTTCGTCGGGAAAGCGCGTGTGCAAGTCCAGCAGCTTTTCATCCGCCGCCCTGCTCTCACCCGCCTGGCGCAGGCGCACGATTTCCTCAAGCCCTTGCTCCAGGGACTGCGGTTTGGCGGCCATCTGCTTGCTCATTTTGGCCATGGGCTCGTCAGCCATGGCACTTGCCATCTCAGCCTGGACGGGCGCGCTGTCTGCCTGTGGCGCTAGCGCCAGGCGAGCCATCGGCGCGGGGGCGGCTGGGGCGGACAGTGCCTGTGGCGGCGGCGCGGCGGCGTACTGGGCGGTCTCGGGCAGGTTGAGGTCGGGCACTGGCGAGCGCAGTACTACGCCAATCAACAGTGCGACCCCGGCTACGGTGGCAAAGGCCATCTGCCAGCGTGGTCGTTGGCAGGCTTGCAGCCAGCGTTGCCACAGGCTTGGCGCGGGCGTGGGGGCTTCGCGGCGGGCGGCGGCGAGGATGAAGGCGTCGAGGGACGCGGGTGGCTCGCTGGCGCTGTGTTGGCGAAAGTGCTGGATCAGCCCTTCGTCAGTCGGATCCTGGGGGTGTCGGGAGTCAGTCATACGGGTACCTCCTCGGCCAGCAGCCGACGCAGTTTCTGCTGGGCGTAACGCAAGCGGCTTTTTACCGTTTCCAGTGGGCTGCCGGTGAGGGCGGCGATTTGCGGCAGTTCCAGCTCGCCATGCAGGCGCAGCATGAACACTTCGCGCTGGTCTTCGGGCAGGTCTTGCAACGCTGCTTCCAGGCGGCCCTGGTCGCGGCTCAGGCTCAGTTGTTGCTCGGGGCCGGCGCTGTCGTCGGGCTTGGCGTGCAGCTGTTCATCGTAGCTGTCGTGCAGCGGGTTGTGGATGCCGTGCTTGCGCCAATGATCGATCAGGCGGTTGCGGGCAATCTGGAACAACCAGGTACGAAAACTCGCCCGGCCTTGTGGCTCGGTAGTGCTGCGAATCAGGCTGAGCCAGGTGTCCTGATAGATTTCCTCGGCCAGTTCGGCCTTGTTGCAAAGGCCCACGAGGAACCGGTAAAGGCCCTGGCGATGCCGGGCGTACAGGGTCTCGAACGCAGCAGCATCGCCGGAGCGGTAGCGGGCCAGCAGCGATTCGTCGCTGGGTGGATCGTCTGGTACGGCCATATCAGGTGGCGAACTCCTTTCGATGGATCAATGCAGATTAGCTGTGGGAGCCGGGCTTGCCCGCGATAGCGGTGGGTCAGGCGCTATTTTCGGCGCTGACCCACCGCTATCGCAGGCAAGCCAGCTCCCACAGAGGATCTCTGTTGTGGGCAAGATCAGTGTTTGAGACTTTGGGCCAGTTCCACCAGTTGTACGAATTCATTGCGCAGCCCGTAGGGATCATCGCCACGGGCCGAGCGGGCCAGGGCGGCGGTGTCTTTCAGGCTCATGGTGCCAGTGTAGCGGCCATCGCCCTTGAGCTGTTGGGCGAAGGCGGCCACGGCTGCCGCGAAGCGCAGGTCGTCGCTGGCAGCCTGCTGGGTGCTATTGATCGGGTGTTCGATCAAGCGACTGCTGCCACCCGCCGCCGGCTTGTAGCAGACCCGCAACATGGCCAGTTCTGCAGCGTTACCCTCGGCAGCCGGCGCCGGGGCATAGCGCAGCGGTTCCAGCCAGCCTTTGGCGCCCTTCGGTACGATTTCATACAGCGCCGTCACGGTATGCCCGGCACCGATCTCGCCGGCGTCCACCTTGTCGTTGCTGAAATCCTCACGCTTCAAGGCGCGGTTTTCATAGCCCAGCAGGCGATATTCGCTGACTTGGGCCGGGTTGAATTCCACCTGCAGTTTCACATCCCGCGCCACCACGGCCAGGGTCGAGCTGAGTTGTTCCACCAGCACCTTGCGCGCTTCGCGCAGGTTGTCGATATAGGCGTAGTTGCCATCGCCCGCGTCGGCCAGTTGTTCCATCAGGTGTTCGTTGTAGTTGCCCACGCCAAACCCCAGGGTGGTCAGGGACACCCCGGTTTTGCGCTGGTCCACGGCCATTTGCTTGAGGCTGTCGAAGTCGCTGATGCCGACGTTGAAGTCACCGTCAGTGGCCAGCAGGATGCGGTTGATGCCCTTATCGATAAACCCTTCGCGGGCCATCTGATAGGCCAGTTCGATACCCGATGCACCTGCCGTCGAACCACCGGCGGTCAATTGGTCGATGGCGTTGCGGATTTTTGCCTTGTCACCCCCGGACGTAGGCTTGAGCACTACCCGCGATTCGCCGGCATACACCACCAGAGACACGCGGTCCTGAGCACGCAGTTGGTCCACCAGCAGCTTGAGGGTGCTTTTAACCAGCGGCAGGCCTTCACGACGGTCCATGGAACCGGACACATCCACCAGGAACACCAGGTTGGCCGGCGCCAACTCGGCCACGGCACGCTCGGAGGCCTTGATGCCGATACGCAGCAGGCGCGTGTTGGGATTCCAGGGGGCGGGCGCGACTTCCGTGGTCACGCCGAACGGCGAGCCGTCGCTCGGCAGTGCGTAGTCGTAGGGGAAGTAGTTGACCATTTCCTCAAGTCGTACAGCGCCTTCAGGCGGCAGTTGACCTTGGTTGAGGAAGCGTCTGACATTGGCGTAGCTGCCCGTGTCGACATCGACGCTGAAGGTAGAAACCGGGGTTTGGGCAACGCTGTGCACCGGGTTGTCCGGCAAGTGCTGATACTGCTCACGCGGCTCGGCGCGGTATTCCATGGCCACCGCGTCATGCATGGCCATCGGTGCCGGCATTGCCATTCTTTTGAGCATGGCGCCCTGAGCCTGAACGGGCTCGCTTTGCAGTTCGGGGACAGCAACCGCTTCGGGTGCCTTGGCTTCGTCACGGGATGACAGCCCACACCCGGCAAGTGCCACCAGCAAGGTCACGGCAAAGCCCTGGGCAGCGGGGCGCAGGAAGAGAAGAGGACGGGACATGGGTTGAACCTCGTGAGTGAATGATGCGTTCACAAGGTCAGACGTTAGAAATGGGCGGTTCGGGTTAACTCCCGCTCAGCACAGTGGCGAGGGGGCTTGTCCCCCGCTGGGCTGCGCAGCAGCCCCTCTAAGACCCATCGAGCTTTATCAGATACACCGAGGGGCCAGGGTTGGGGCTGCTGCGCAGCCCAGCGGGGGACAAGCCCCCTCGCCACAGCAGCCCCCTGGCCACAAAAAACCTCCTCACTACAAGGAGGCTCTTATCAGTCCGAGCCGTACTTGGGCGAGCGCGGGCCGTACAGCAGGCCGGTGCGTTGCCCGGCCGACAGCAGGCGTGCGCTGGTGATGCCGGCAATCGGGTGCGCTGCGTCAGTGGAGCTGTTGATCACTTGCTTGACCGCCGCCGTGATCAGCATGCCCACCAGGCCGCCACCGTTGTTGTTGCCTTCCTCGCTGGATGCCCGCGCCGAACCGGTCCACAAGGTGGTGCCAGTACGCAGGTCGACCAGTTTGGCCGAGGCCGTCACCGAGGTGTCGCTGGTGACCAGCATGTACTTGGTGCCGTACTCGCTGACGGTGATGTACAGCGCCGCATCTGCGCCGAAGATCTCATGCAGCTTGCCCGGTGCCACGGCCTGGATATCGTTGGCGGTGGTCAGGCCGTTCTGGCGGAAGGTTTCATCCACCAGGGCAATCGGCATCACGTAGTAACCAGCTTCGGCCAACGGGTAAGTCACCTGCGATACCAGGCTGTAGGACGCCTGCACTTCAGGGGATTCGTTGATCGGTGGCAACACCAGGATCGACTTCGGCCGCGCCTGCTTGTACGCCGAGTAATCGACGGTCTTGGGCGCCGCGCAACCGCCCAGCAAAGCCAGGGCCAGCAAGGCGCCGGTGATTTTCAGCAGGCTCATTTGACGTCTCCGGCCTTGGCGTTCTTCAGCAAAAAGTCCATGTAGGCGGCCGACTCAGGGAACAGCGCCTTCTCGGTGCGAAACTGCTGCACCATCTGGTCATCCTTGCCCATGCTCAGGTACAGCATGCCCAAGTGGGCGTGGTAGCCCGGCGGGGCCTGGCGGCCACTGGCGTTGATCTTTTGCAGGTCGCGTTCCAGCGCTTCGACCTGGGCTTCCTTGGGCTCGCCCTTGAAGTACTCGTAAACCTGTGGCTGGTAGCTTTCCCATTGATACAGGGGTTTGGGTGCCGTCTGGCACCCTGCAACCAGCGCGGTTGCTGTCAGCATCAGCGCCAACTTCACTGCCTTGCTCATCCGTGTACTGCTCCTTGAAAACAACTAATCAGTTACGCGGGTTCCAGGCGCCGGCGTTGATGCCGTCGACCAGGCGATTGATCGCTTCGCGCATAGCCAGGTCCAGGACCTTGCCATTGAGGGTGGAGTCGTAGCTGGCGGTGCCGCCAAAGCCCACGACTTCGCGGTTCGACAGCGCGTATTCACCGGCGCCCTGGGTGGAATACACCACTTCGGAAGTGCTGATGTTGACGATATTCAGGTTGATCTTGGCGTAGGCCACCTGGGTCTTGCCACGGCCGAGGATGCCGAACAGTTGGCGGTCGCCAGTCTCTTTGCGGCCGAACTCGGTCACATCGCCGGTCACCACGTAGTCAGCGCCCTTGAGGTTTTGCGCGGTGCCTTTGATTTTCGCTTCCTGGGAGATTTCGCCCATGTTGTCGCGGTCCAGCACGCTGAAGCGGTTGGTCTGCTGCAAGTGGGTGATCAGGATGGTCTTGGCCTGGCCACCGAGGCGGTCCACGCCATCGGAGAAGATCCCGCGCATGTAGCTGGAGCGGTTATCGAACTTGCCCACGGCAATCGGCACACGTACGCCGGAATAGGCGACGTTGGCGCTGGCGACTTTTTCGATCGGCAGTGCGCGGGAGCTTTCGGTGGCGCAACCGGCCAGGGACAGCACTGCTGTAACGGTAAGGCCGGACAGGCGGATTTTTAAGAGTGATTTCACGTGGTGCTCCTAAGTGGTAAATCGAGACCGCAGGTGACGCTAGCGCGATGGAATACCGCGCAGATCGTCAACGATAAAACGGCTAAGCGCTCCGGTGTAGAAGGTCTCTACATTAGAGTTGCCGCTGTTGGTCAGCACCCCGGCCATGGTTTTCATGTTCTGCCAGTCGCCCTTGTAACCCGCAGGCATCAGCCCTTGGCGAGCCTGGGAAAAATGCAGAACCTCGGCATCGGCTTTCTTGACCTTGACCTGATAGCTGAAATCGACACTGGCAAGGATGGTGTTGTCATCGACGATGGCCGTCATAAAACCGCCCTTCGTATCTTGAATACGCCGCGTATAGATGACGCTCACCTCCAACAAGTAGTCGGCCTTTTCCTTGCTGGCGGCGTAGCGCTTGGCCTTGAGCAAGCGGTCGACCAGATCGACACCCAGTTGCTGGCGAACCTTGTCATCTGGCAGGAAGCGTTCGTTCTTGCCCACCACCTCAACGTCAAATGTATCGAGCCAATACGTGGCGCTCTTGGCAATAGTCACGGGCGCTGGAGAGATGTAGTACGCAGGCTTGGACGCACAGCCGGCCAGGAAGGACAGCGCCAGCAGTAAGGCAAAAACACGCATCTTCGAATTCATCCCTGATTAAGTGCAGCGGCATTTTACGGGGTTGAGAGCGGTTCTCAAGTTGTTTCGTCCATTCCTGTAGGAGCGAGCTTGCTCGCGAAGCACGTAAACGATAACGCGCATTTGCTGAATGAACGCGTCGTCTGGACGTTTTTCGCGAGCAAGCTCGCTCCTACAAGGACTGTTTAGAACGCGTAGCGCGCCTTGAGCATGACGCCATCGGCATCAAACCCGCTGCGGGCCTGGCGGGTGTAGCTGGCACCGACGCTGAACGCCGAGACCTGGTAGTTCACGCCCACGCTGGCTTCATAGCTGTCACGCGCGACCGATGCGCCGGTTACGCTGAACGTCGAGCCACCGTTCACAAAGCTGGACGTCTGCGCCACGCGATCACCCATCAGGTCGTGATAGGCCATCAAGGTCGCTTCCGGTTGCAGGGTACCGGCGCCCAGCGGCAGGTTGCCCGCCACACGCAGGCCAGCGCCCAGTTCACCGACTTCGTAACGCTGGGAACCGGTGTTCAGGGCCGCCGAAGAACCCTTCTCATGCAGGCTGTCCATGTGCACGCTGGAGTAGCGTGCTGCCACACGTGGTTCGATCAGCACGCTGTCCGACGCCTTGAAGCTGTAGCCGCCGATCACGCTGGCCGACAACGCCTGGCTGTCGTAGCTGCCCTTGGCGGTGGTGCCGACGATGTGGCGCTTGCTGTCGTTGTCGTTGACGCCATAGCTCAGGCTGCCATCGACAAACCAGTTTTGCAGCGACCAGTTACCGTACAGCGACAAGGCGTTGCCCTGCACTTCGGTCTTGTTGCCCTGGTCCGAATGGATGTTGGAGTTGAGGTAGCTGTACGCCACACCCACGCGGGTGTTGTCGTTCAAGCGCCCGTCCACACCCACTGCCACGCCGCTGCTGTTGGCCGAGTAGCCGTTGTCGCCACCGCGACCGTCCTGGTCCATGTTGCTGCTCAGGGCTTGCACCCAAACACCGCCGCGTTCGCTGCCATCGCGTTGGCCGGCCAGGCGATTGAGGATCGCGCCGTTGATCACGGTCTGCCCGGACAGGGCCACGTCCAGCGCGCCACGGTTCACGTCCGGCTTGAGCTGTTCGCCAATCCGCGCCAATTGCTGGGCGGTGCCGGCGTTGGCCACGGCCTGGAACACCGCGTCGTCCTGGCTCAGTTGCCCCAGCACTTCGTTTTTCAACAGGTTAACGGCCGTCACCGCCGAGGTCGTAGCGCCAACGCCGCCGAGGTCGGTTTGTACCTGCTCGTCTGGTTTCAGACCCACTACGGCCTTGACCGTCTGCGTATCGGCCGAGTAGCTGAGTACATCGAGCAACGACGAGCTGCTGGCAACCGTCAGGCCGTTGTTCTGCACGCTGCCGGCTTGCAGCAGGGTGTATTCGGTGCCGCTGGGTGCTGCGGTGAAATCGCCGGGCTTGGCGCTCAAGGTCACGTTGGAGCCCTGGGCGAAATTCGCGGCGCCGCTGACCGTCAGGTAAGGCGTGGTCGGCACGACGCTGTTGGACAGGCGCATATCAATCCCGGCACCGTTGGCCACATTCAGGTCGCCAGTGATCGCGGTACCGGCGCCAGACAGGTTCAACGAACCCGCGTTGATCGATACCGGGCTGCCAATGCGCGCGCCGGTAAAATCGGCCTGGCCGTTGATGTTCACACCCGTGACACCGAGTACGTCACCCACGATTTTGCCGCCGCTCCAGTTCAGGCTCGCCAGGTTGCCGCCGTCGATGGCGGTGCCGGAGTTGCTGCGGATTTCGCCGGCTTGCTGGTTGATCTCCAGGGGCGTCAACTGGTACTGCGGGTTGATCTTGATCGCCGTCGCATCGGCGCTGATCAGGCCACGGTTGACCAGGCCGCGCTCACCGCTCGGCGAGGTGGTGTTAAAGGTCGCGCCTTGCACGTTGAAAGCCATGGCGTTGCTGCCGTGGGCTTCGATGGTGCCGGTGTTGAGCAGGTAGTCGTAGGTGCCCGCATCCAGTTGCACGGCGATCGACTGCCCGCCGTTGACGGAAACCAGGCCGCTGTTTTCGATACGCAGGGGGTTGGTATCGGTTTCGATCTCAATCCCCAGGGCCTCTTCACCGGTAACGCGAATGGTCCCGGAGTTGAGCAGCTTGCCACCGATGGTGACCGGCATGTTGTTGTGGGTATCGAGGATCAGGCCATAGCCGTAGTAGGACGTGACATCCACCACACCGCTGTTGACCACGTCGCCCGCCACGGTGGTGCCGTTGAGGTAGATACCCTCGGCGTCGGATTCATCGCCCGAACCTGGGACTTCAACCAGGGTGATATTGCCCGAGTTGATGATGCTGCCGCCCACGTTGCTGGCGCCCACTTCAAAGCCTTCAGCCCAGATCGTGTTGCTCAGGTGGATATTGCCGGCCTGAATGATATCGCCGGTGATGTTGCTGCCGGTGGTGGTGAGCATTTGATCCAGCGCCCCATCGACGATCAGGCCACGCACGGCTTTACCGCCGGCATCCAGGGTCAGGTTGGCGTCGTTGCGCAGCGTGCCCTGGATATCGGTCAGGGAAATATTCACGCCATCGGCACTGGGTTGGGTCGAGACGACATTGCGCGCGCCCACCAGGGTCACAGGCTCGTTGAACGTCTGGGAGGCCCACACGTTCTGACCGGTGCTGACGTCAAACTCCACCGCGCTGACTTGTGCGGCAACGGCGCTGACCATCATGGCCAACAGGGTTTTCTGGAACTGCTTGCACTTCATTTGAAACTCCATTTACTACGACAACACCGCCAATGTGCCCGGCGGTTGTAGGGGGCATGATTCAGGACGCGGGGACGGGAATACGCTGTGCGGGGTCGGTGATGTCATACACATGCTGCTCACAGCCGGCGCCGACGATCACGAACTCCACCAGGTACACCTTTTGCTTTTGCGGCTTGAACGCCGAGGTCATCGGGCCGCAGGCGTAGACAATTTTTTCGGCGTAGCGGTAGTAGTTCGAGTCGTACACCCGCGACTCGCCCAACACTTCAATCGTGTGCTGCGGGTCGGCCAGCACTTCCAGCTGCGGGAAGCGCTTGACCGCCGCGCTGTTGGCCACCTCGCTCATCTTGGCGATCCAGCCGAACACCTTGCCCCGGCCCGAATCCACCACTGTGCCGAGGATCTCCGGGCGCTGGTCGGCATCGCCGCCACGGCGCACGGAGAACTGCACGGGGTAGGTAAACCCGGTGGCGCGCATGATCACCTTGGCGTGCTCGGCATCGGCCACGACTGTGTTCTGCTGCAACTGCACGCCATCTTTCAAGAGGCTGGGCGACGAGTCGCGGGCATTGGAGTGGCAGCCTGCGAGGGCCAGGGCTGCGAGGATAAAAGCAAGGTTCTTCATAAAAGGTTTTTCCTTGGCGACAGCGGGGCTGGGGTGGCCCTGCTGGAATCAAAAACTCAAAAAAAACACCACCCCATATAAAAACAGGGAAAAGCCAGCCAACGCCGCACGCCACTGCGGGTCGGCGTCCTTGCTCATGCCGCCAGGCGCGATGGCCACCCTGGCGCCTCGCGCATAGTTGTAGACCGCCTGGCCAAACCACAGCTGCACCAACACCATGGTCAAAAAACGATTCCAACTACCATCAAATCGCAAGAAGCCGTTCAATAACGCTGCCAGCAATAAAGCCACGCCAATGCCATGCCGGTACTTGTACAAGTGATGGCTCATTCATCTGAGCGCCCAAACAACCGCGCCAGCCAGCCGGCTTTTTCTACGCGGGCAGAGGCTGGTGCCGGGATAACGTCTTCACTGGGGTGGAGCAAGTCGCCGGGGTAATGCTCATGCCCCAGGCAGGCGCTGTCATCGAGCCCGAACGCCTTGACCGCGGCAACCGCCTCAAAGCACCAGCGGCCGAAGTAGCTACCCATCTCAAGGGGGTGTTTTACCGGATCGCCATAGACATACCACCAGGGTTGCTGTTTACCGCGTCGGTTCAGCTCCAGGTACCAATGTTCCACGAACGCCCGCAACAGCGAGGCCTGCTGTTGCTGGGGCGCGTCGATGGCCTTGAGCAGCCTCGCATAAGGTTTGGCGTGCAATAGCTGTTCACCAATCACGCGCCCTGGCTGACGGGATGCGATGATTCGATCCAGCAGAACGTCCTGCCCGCCTTCGCCGATCAAGGCGACCAGCCGACGCCACTGGTCGTCGGGAATCTCCAGCGCCAGCGCCAGGCTCACCAACCAGAAACACCAGATGTAGTGGTTCAGGTCCGCCAACTCGAAGGTCCAGTCACGGCAAGTCTGCAGCGCATTTTCAGCACATATCGTGTCGGACTCTCGATTGGAAAGCTCCCATGCATCCATGATGGCGGGAAAGTACGTAGCCATCGATGCAACAGGACTGCCTCGCGAGTAGACGCGAATGGCTGCACGCAAATTATCTTTGGCAAAGTCGAACGCAAATTGCGCTCTGTATACCGGATTGGCCGACGGCTGCGACAACGTTTGGCTCACGCGCTCTATCCATTGCAGATCCTTTGCCTCACGACCATCCCAATACTGTTTATCTCCCAAAGGTGCGCGAATCATGGAGAACCTCATTAACGTCTTTCGGACGGTAAAATTTTAGACGTGTCTACCGCTTTGATTTTTCCGCGGGCATCAAGCACTTCAATTTCTGTCGCGCCATCTGGACGCGTTCTCACGACCCAAGTCTCCGTGCGGTTCGCGTCCACGGCGAGCCGTACATCCATACTCTGATTCTCTCCAACCGCACGTTCCAGACGATCGCCGCCAAGAATCCATGAGGTCGAGCCTTGCTTGCCATCTTGCGTATTGCCTAACCCCGAGGAGCCAGACTTCTTGTTATCCCCAACGAACTTGTACTCGATAACAACAAAGTCGACATCCGGGCGAGTGACCTTATAAAGATCATCGACCCCTGTTTCCCCGATACCCGGCACGCGGGCCAGCTTCTGTCCTTCGGGAACGATTTGCCGCACAGAGCGCTCGCCAAACAAGTCTCCCATCACACCTTTCTGCTCCCTGGTCAAAACCCCAAGGTCCATCAGCGGCTTGCCATCAGGCCCATAGATACCGCCACTCTTGAGCAGTGCCTGCTCGGCCGCTTCGTTGATGATACCGGTGAAGCGTTTGCCCACCGCCCCGGCCAGCTCGCCGGTCAGGCGGGTGGTCGTCGCGCCAGCACCACCGACACCCGCGCCGCCCAGGCCGAGGCCCACGCCGGTAGAGGTGGCGATCATCTCGTTCTGGCGCAGCACGTCGGCGCCATAGCCCTGCATGATATGCAGGGTGTCCAGATAGCCCTTGAGCCTCAGCTCTTCGGGCAAGCTCTGCACCGCCTCTACCGCCGCGATAAATTGCCGGCCGCCACAGCTTGGGCAATTGACGGTACTCATCGCCCAAAGCGCCGTCTTGGAACCGAAACTGGCCAGATCCTCTACGGCATTAGCAATACCCTCGGCACTGCCCTGACCTTTGGCATTGAGGATTTCGGCCATGTTTTTCGGGTCATGCAGGTACTTGTAAGGGTCGACCAGCTCAATGTACTTGACCAGGTTTTCAACCGACGGCCGGTCTTTCATCAGGCGCGACAGACCCAGCCGTTCATTGTTGTAATCGGCCAGGCTGACCTGGAACAGGTCCGCGCTTTTGGACTGCGAAAGCTCGCTGCGCAAGAAGCTGGCCGCCGTCGTGGTGTTGCCATCCTCGACACCCAACACGGTGTTCCAGCCGCGATCGACCATCGCCGCCGCCGTTCGCAGCAGCTCTATGCGTGCTTGCTCTTCGGTGATGCCCTGCGCTTGTGCATAGCGATCGACGCGCTCCTTGTCGGAGGCGAACTTGATCTCGTCCGGGTGCAACTGACGGTTGTACCGATCCACGCTGGCCGCAGTGCCACCGGCAACAATGGCGCCGCCGGTGCCATGCCCGGAACCGACCGCCGTCCCCACGCCGGAGGCAATCAGCGTAGCCACGGCCTTACGGTCGGCCTCTTTCATGCCACTGTCTTCCAGCGCTTGCAGAATCGAGGGCATCAGCGCCGCCGAGGCGCCCGCACCCAACGCGCCGCTCTGCACATTGCCGCTGGAAAGCCCCAACGCAGCGCCCGCCAATGCGTGCAACATAACGCGCGCTGCGCCGCCTTCGGCCCAGGCGGCCTTGGTTGCGCTGTCGATGTCTTTGCGGTTTTTCTGCTCGTCGGCAAAACTGCCGATTTTATTGAAGATATCGCTGGCCGATGTATTGGCCACGATCCCCACCGCCGTACCGCCGGTAGCGCCGCCCAGCCCGGCGGCAATCAGCCCGGACGCAATATCGGCCATCAGTTTTTTGTCGCCACCCACTTGCCAGCGCAGCGCCTCGGCATTCGCCGTCTCGTACGCCTGGGCCGCAGCACCCGCCGTTGGCGAGCCCGCGGTGGCCTGGTCTTTTGCCTCTTGCCCAAGCTTCTTGGCTTCATCTGCCTTGGCTTTGGCTACCGCACCGATCACCCCACTGGCCAATTGCGCCGAGCTTTGGATCAGGTCGATGCGCTCCTGCATGGCCTTTTCGTCTGGGCGGTCGAGCTTCTGGTTGGCATTGGCGGTGTCGCGGTTGAGCCCCACCAGGTCATTGGCGCCCTCGGGGTTGCGGACCACAATCGTGCCATCGCTGACCGCACTGCGGGTGTGGCTGCGCTCGTCTTCCTTGAGCGCCACAGGAATGCTGCCACCCGGTGAGGTGCCGCCGCTGCTGCTGAATGATGCAGAGAGGCCCGCCGACTGGCTCTGGATCTCACTGGTGTTCTTGATATCACTGACGATCAGGCGATCGGTGCTCAAGCGGTTCTTCACCGCCGCCGCTTCGCTGGCAATCACCCCGCCCTGCAAGGTGGTGGTCTTGCCGACATTGATGTCGTAGCCACCGGCCCCCGCAAACAGGCCGGTCTGGTCGGTCACGGCCTTGTAGTCGCTGTTCATCTTGGCCGCAGCGATGCTGGCCGAGCCGGTGACGGTGGAGCCGTAGCAGAACGGCGGGATGCAGATACTCGCGCCAAAGCCTGCGCTGCTCTGCTTGCTGCGCGAAGACTCGGTGTCCTGACGCGAGAGGATATTGAGGTCGCCACCAATGTCGGCCTGGATGCGATCGGCGCGCACCTGGGCACCGGCGAGGGTGGTGTCGCCGCCGCTTTTGAGCAGCAGCGAGCCGGTGTCCAGGGTGGTGTTGACCTGGGTTACCGAGTTGCCATTACCGTTGTTTTTCGCGCCCTGTGCACCCAGGTCGAGGGTGAAGCCGTTCTGCTCGCCGATGTTGAAGCTGGCGCCAATGGCAGTCTTGTTGGTCGAGCCATCGTTCTTGCGGTCGACGGTGTCCTGGGCGCTTTGCAGCAACACGTTGTTCTTGGCCAGCAACAAGGTGTTGGCGGCTTTCAGGCTGCTGCCGGTGATCTCGATATTGCCCTGGGTGCCAGGCGCTTCGCCGGTGGCGACA
This sequence comes from Pseudomonas sp. 06C 126, assembly GCF_001855215.1. NCBI lineage: Bacteria > Pseudomonadati > Pseudomonadota > Gammaproteobacteria > Pseudomonadales > Pseudomonadaceae > Pseudomonas > Pseudomonas sp. 06C 126. The sequence goes on from NZ_MIFU01000100.1 coordinate 18,006, forward strand.
ATCGACAGATCCTGCCCCGCATTGAGCGTGCTCTGGCGCGCCGTCAGGCTGTTGTACTCGCTGCTGGCCTTGCTGCGGGTGTTGGCCAGTTCGGTGCCGATCTTGATCAACGACCCGTTGCTGGGCGAACCGCCCTCTTTGTTCTTGAAGCCGGCGCTCTGGCCGTTGGCGTCCGAGGCCTGGCCACCCAGGTTGTAGGCGGCCAGCGCAGCCTGGGCGATTTTCACCGCCTTGAGGCGCGGGTCATCGGCGTTCTTCGCCGCTTCAGTGGCATCGTGGATGCTGCGCGCAGTATCAATCACCGCACCGCCAATCACCCGGCCCACGGCCAGGCTTTTGGAGCTGTCTTGCGTGGTTTGCCGCGCCGTTTCAGCACCGGCGGTGATGGTCACGTTGGAGCCACTGAGGTCCATGTTCTTGGTGCTGACCAGGTCACTGGCGACCACGTTCAACTCACGCCCGGCAATCAACGAAACATTGCCTTCGCTGGAGCCGATGGTGCTGCCGGTCAGGGTGGTTTCCTGGGCGGTGCCGTTGTGTTTGCTGCTGCTGATCGACAGGTGCTGATTGCCGGTGATGTCGTCCAGGCCCAGCTTGTTGCCGGTCAACACGCCGGTCAGGTCGCGATTTTTTTCCTTATGCATGTCGGTGCGCGAAAAGGTGTTCTGCGCCGCATCAATGGTCAGGTCACGCCCGGCCTGCACGGCCAGGTCGCCGGTGCTGACCAGCGCCGAACCGGTCACTTTCGCATCCTGCCCCGCCACCACGCTGACCGTCTCGCCAGAAACCATGCTGCCCACGGCCATGGTCCGTTTCTCGTCAACCTTGTCCTGGACCTTGCTCGACTTCAGCCCGCCCCAACTGCTTTTGCTTTCTTTGCGCTCATGCCGCGCACTTTCGGCATCGGTCACGGCGACGATTTGCACATCCTTGCCCGCCACCAGTTTTGCCGCGCCTTTGTCGGCGGCAACGCTGCTGCCCGCCAGCAGCAGGTTCTCACCGGCTACCAGGGTGCTGTTACCGCCGGAGCTGACGCTGCTGCCCACGTTGTTGACGGTGTCGGTTTCATCGAGGCGGAATTTTTTCCCGGACGAGCTTTTCTTGGTCTTGCTGTAGAAGCTGTAGTCCTGATCTTCGGCGGCCTTGAGGGCCAGGTTCTTGCCGGCCACCAGGTACGCTTCATTGCCAGCGCTGACGTTACTGGCGAGCAACAGCAAATCCTCGCCCGCATTCAAGGTCAGGTTGCCGCCGGCCTTGAGCACGGTGGACACCTGGCTGACATGGTCCTCGATGCTCTTGACCTTTTTCGAGTTGTACGCCGAATGCTGCTCGTTGGCCGCCGCTGCCAGGTTGACGTTGCGCACGCCACCGACGCTGATATCGCGCTTGGCTTCGATCTGGCTGCCCACTGCGCTCACATCACGCCCGGCGACCACATGGAAGTCGCGCCCGGCTTCAACCACCGAGCCTTGCTGGGTGATGATCTCGTGGCGCGAACGGCTGCCAATGGCGCCGCTGTCCAGGGTTTGTGCCGAGACGATATTCACGTCGCGCATCGCCTGGGCGGTGGTGTCGCCGCCACTCTTGAGGGCACCGCCGACGCTGTTGATATCGCGCCCGGCCTGAATCGCCAGGGTGCTGGCCGATTCGATGCGCGCCGCGTTGTCGATAAAATCGGTGCGCTCGATGCGGTAGTCGCTGGCGCTCTGGTGCGTGGTGACGCTGCGCTCATTGAGCAGGTCGGCGCCCACCACCAGGTTGACCTGCTGCCCGGCGATGATCCCGCCGGCACGGTTGTTGAGGTTATTGCCGGTCAGCAGGTCGAGACGGTTGCCGGCTTCCATCAGCCCTCTATTGCTCAGGTTGCCGCCCACATTGGCGCCCAGGTTGCTGGTGGCGCGCAGCGTGCCGACGTTGTTGAGGTTGGCGCCGGTCATCAGGCTCAGGTCGCTGCCGGAAATCAGTGCACCGTTGGGGGCCAGGCGATTGCTGGCCTGGGCCAGGTACAACACCGGCACCAGCACTTGCTGGCCGGCGACGCTGGCGTTTTCCAGCCACACGATGTCGTGGGTCAGGGCCGCCACTTGTTCGGCGGTGAGGCTCACGCCCACAGCCAGGTTCAGTTGCTGGCGCGCGCCGATGGCATTGTCCATCAGGTACTTGAACACACCGGCGTCGCTGGTCTGGCCGTCGATAAAACGCTGGCCGGTACGGGCGACTACGGCTTGCTGGATCAGGCGCTGTTCATAGAAGCCATCGCCCAGGCGCTTCTGGCTGGTATCGGGGTCGTAGCCCAACTTGGCCAGCATGTAATCGGAACTCAAGAACTCAGCCATGTTGGTCAGCTGCGGGTTGGTCTCGATCAGGTACTTGTGCGGGTTGGCGGCAAACTGGCTGTTGGGCAGACCCTGCACGCCGCTGCCGTCGCTGAAGTGGAACAGGCCATTCTGGCCGGTGGGCAAGCTGAAGCCCGGCAGGCCCAGAGGGTTGACTTGTTGTTGGGCGACGTCCGGTGGCAACTGCCCGTTGAGGTGCACCTGGGTGGAGAAGCCGGGGGCGTTGGTGTCGGTCTTCGCGCCGCTGCCAACGTAGGTGTAGCCGCCGCGCACCACGCTGTTATCGATACCGGCCTGGGCCTGGATATTCACCGCGCCGCCCGCCTGGATCACCGCTGCGTAGCGCTGGTCGGGAGCCGCCAGCTGGGTGGTTTTGGTATCGCCCCACTGGCGCTCCATGCCGCCGATAAAGCCGGCCATCGCCGCTTCCAGGCCGCCCAGATTATTGGGGTCGTAGGCTGCGCCACCCATCGAATAACGCTGGGTAAATTGCGCAGCGGCCCGGTTGTAGCCTTCCGGGTGACGGGTACGTTCAGAAGAGAACACACGCTCGGTGAGGGTGTCGTGGGTTTCGAGACCGATGTTGGTCAACTGGTTGACCCGCGCCGTCAGGCTGCCGGCCGCAGCGATGCTACTGCTGCTGTTGAGCACATCGCCGCCGACCAACAGCAGGTTGGCGCCAGAGGTAATGCTGGAGGCCGCACTGGCGTCGGTGACCCTCAGGCGATCACGCTGGGCGATCAAGAACGGACGGTTTTCCTTGCCGCCGTCGCAGTCGCCACCGTTGACGTTTTCAATGCACTGCACCGGGCTGATCGACGCGCTATAGATCCCCGACTCGCTGGTCAACACGGTACGGATATTCTGGATAGTGCCAGCGGCCAGGCTCAGGCTGCCGTCACTCTGGATGCTCGACGAGCTGTTGAGGATGCTGGTGGCCAAGGCCCCTTTGCCGTCGCGGTCGATGCTCAGGTTGCCCATGGCATAGATATCGGCACCGAGGTTTTTCAGGCGCTCGACCCGCAGGCTCATATCGCCGCCACTGAACAGCAAACCGTTCTGGTTGAGCAGGCTGGCGGTGGTCAGGGTCATGGCGCGACCGCTGCCCAGGGTGCCGAGGTTGTTCACCGCAGCGCTGGCCAGGGTGAAGTCGGTGGCGGCTGTCAGGCGGCCGGTGTTGTTGAGGGCGCCGCCCAGGCTCAGGTCGAGGCTGCCGTTGCTGGCGATCACGCCCTGGGTGGACCAGTTCTGGCCCGTGCCTTTGATACGGTTGGACGCGAGCAATTGCCCGGTGGTGGTTTGCTCAAGGGTGTCGACATTGACCGTGAGGTTGCCGGCCTGGATCAGGCTGCTGTTGGTCCAGTTGGTTTTATCTAGACTCAAATCGCCTTGGGTCACCAGACTGCCGCCGACGTTATCGAGGTTGATCCCGGCGATATCGAACACCCCGGTGCCCACATGCAGCACGCTGCCACCCTGGTTCTGGAAGGTGCCGGCGGCCAGGCTCAAGTCGGCATTGGCCGCTTCCAGCTTGCCGCCGCTGTTATCCAACACGCCGCCAATCGCCAGGCGGCTTTGGCCGCTGGTGCCCAGGGCGCGCAATTGCCCGCCCTGGTTGCTCAGGCTGGCGGCGGTGATATCCAGGGTGCTGGCGCTTTCGATCAGGCCACGGTTGTTGAGGGCGCCCAGCAGGCTGAGATCGACCTGCTGACCGGCTATCTGCCCAGCGTTATCGACGCTGCCGCCACTGAGGCGCACGCGCTGGCCGGCGAATACACCACCGTTACCGTTGTTGAAAACACCGGCGTTGATCAGCGCATCGCCTGCCTTGGCCGAGAGCTTGCCCCCGGCATTGTTCAAGCTGCCGACCGTCAGGTTGAGACCGGCGTTTTCGCTGTGGATCAGGCCATCGTTGTCGTTTTGCACCAGGCCGCTGGTGTTCAGGGTCAGCCCGGCGTTTGCCGCCAGGGTGCCGCTGTTGCGGTTGTCCAGGCTGGCCGCCAATACCGTCAGCAGGGTTTGGCTGGTGAGTTTGCCGCCCTGGTTGTCGAGGGCTGCAACACGCTCGATCGACAGCGGGCCGGCACTGGCCAGCTTGCCGTTGCGGTTGATCAGGTCGGCCAGCAGGTCGAGGGTCAGTGCGCCGTTGCCGGTCAGGCTGCCGGCGCTGTTGTCCAGGCTGTTGCCGCGCAAGGTGAAGGCGCCGGCGCTGTCGATGGCGCCGCCCTGACTGTTGTTGAGTGCGCCGCTGAGGGTCAGGGTTTGCGCGGCGGCGCTGGAAATCACGCCTTTGTTGCTGTTATCCAGGCTGTCGCCGGCCACGCTGAGGGTGTCGTGGCTGACCACCACGCCGCCCTGGTTATTGACCTGTGCAACGTTGGCCTGCAACGCGCCATCGCTGATGATTTCGCCTTGGCTGTTGTGCAGCGCAGCGGCGGTCAACTGGGTGCTGCCGCTGGTCAACAGGCGGCCTTTGTTGCGGTTATCCACAGTGCTGGCGGTGACGTCCAGGGCCTTTCTGGCGCTGATGACACCGCCCTGGTTATCCAGGGTCTGGCTGGCCTTGGCGGTGGCGGTACGGCTGGCAACCACACTACCGTTGTTGCGGATATCGCGGGCGTCGAGACTGACGTCGCCGGTGGTGGTGCGGGTGTTATCGGCATTTACGCCGGCTTCGATAACGCCGTTGTTGGTCAACTTGCCGCCGCTGCTCAGGCGCACCGTATCGCGGGCTGCGAGGCTTTTCTGGGTGTTCAGGTCGCCGCTGGTTTTCACCGTCAGGGCGGTGCCGGCGTAGGCCGGGCCCTTGGCGTCGAGGCTCGCCGCCTTGACGTCGATCGCGCCACTGGCCGCGGCTTGCGCCATGCTCAGGTGCCCGTTGGCATCGAGCTGGATATCGCCCGCGCTGGCCGCCAAAGTGCCGTCCAGTTTCACCCCGACACCGGCCTCGGTGCCCACCAGCTTGATCGCGCCGGCGTACATGCCGCCCAGCGCCGACGAATCGATCGCCAACGCAGGCTTGTCGCTGCCATCGTCGGCACGCGCGGTGGTTTTTAGCGTCTGGGCCTCAACATCATTGCGCCCGGCAATCACGGTCAGGTTGCGCGCATTGATCTGCGCGTTGATCTTGGCGGTGCGGGTGATGATTTCGAAGCGGTCGACGTTGCTCGCGTTCAAGCCCTGGCCGTCGATGGTCACTGCGCCGCCATCGACCTGATAACGGTCCAGGCGACCGTTATCGAGGATCGGTTTACCGGTGGTCAGGGTCACGTTGGGGGTGTTGATAAAGCCGCAGCCATTGCAGGTCACGCCATAGGGGTTGGCGACGATGACCTTGGCCGACTGCCCCGCCACTTCGGTGTAGCCGCGCAACTGGCTGGCGCTGCCGCCGTTGACTTCGTTGAGGATGACATTCGCCGAGCCGCCCTTGAGGTTGGGGTTGCCGACGATAATCCCGCCCAGTTGGGTGGACTGCAACGGGCCGCCGGCGTTGTTGAGGATCACGCCATTGGGGCCGACGTTGTAGTCTTTGAAGTGGTTGTGGGACAGGCCGCTGCCATTGGGCGTGGCGATGTTGACCACCGGCACGCCATTGCCCGCCGCGCCCACTGTGGTGCCGGGGCCGCTGACCACGATGCCGTCGGCCTGGGCCAGCAGCGGTTGCCAGAACAGCGCGTTGGCCAGGATCAGCACCAGGCCGCGCTTGGGCAGGCCGCAGAACGCGTCACGACGCTTCAAGGCAGCAGAAGGCAGGCGGGCGAGGAAGGCAAACTGGCGGACGTCCATGTCAAATTCTCGATGCGGCTAGGCGTTGAATTACAGGTAGAAATCCATCCGGAAGTAGATCGGCGCTTCGCGCTCGCTCATCACTGCCGGACGTTCCAAAGAGTGGGCAAAGGTCACGCTGGTGCTGACGTTTTTGCCACGGGCGAACAGCTCCACGGAGTTGCTGGAAACCCGGCCGTGGACGATGTCGTTGTAGCGGTCGTTGCGGATCACGCCCTGGTCATAACCCAGGCTCACACCGTATTCGCCGAAGGCCGGGCGCAACCACTCCACCAGCACCGGCCGCGACCAGCGCAGGTCGTTGCGCCAGTAGCCGCCGCTGTCACCATTGAGTTGCTGGTCCTTGAAGCCGCGCACCGAAGACGAGCCTCCGAGGCTCATGCGCTGCGGGCTGAACAGCATGTCTTCACTGCGTTGGCCGGTGGCCAGGCTGGTAAAGCTGAACGACTCGCCCCACAGCGTGAACGGCTGCAGGTAGCTGACAGTGGCGGTGTATTTGCGGTAGCGCGAATTGGGTTGGCGACTGCCGAATTCGCCACGTTCGTCCTGGGACTGGGCATCGAGCAGGCCAATGCCGTTCTGCATGCCCAGATCCATGTTGACGAAGGCACTGCCGACCCGCCGACCGTGGTTGATGCCGACCTGCATCTCGCTCAAGCGCGTGCTGCTGTCCAGGCGAGTGCTGAGCACGTAGTTGTTGGTACGCAAGTGGGACAGGCCGACGTTGACCGAGGTCTTGCTCACGTCATCGCGATGCACCACGCGTTCGGCGCGCAGTTGGTGGTTCTGGCTGTCGCCCGATTGCTTGAAGCTGAACGTGTCGGCCTGGCCCAGTGCGCGGTAGTCGCTCTCGCTGTAGGTGTAGCTGAAGTTCCACCAGCCCCACGGTACGTTGTAATAGAGCATGCCGTTCTTTGAAGTCTTCTGGTGATCGCTGATCGCGTCATGCCCGCCGCGCAACACCAACTGGTCGGCCAGGCCCAGGGGGCTGTCCCACTCAAGGCCGGCGCCCCACTGCTGCTCGCCGGTACTTTTCTGCCCGTCGTTATTGCGCGACAGGCTGGCGCGCCAGGGCTTTTGCGGGTTGTTTTTCACCAGCACCGAACTGCCGCCGATGGCATCGCCGGGGGCCAGTTCCATTTGTGCCTGGTTGGAGGGCAAACGGTTGAGCTGATCGATGGCCTGCTCGATTTCCCGCAAGTTGAGCAAGTCGCCGTTTTTACCCGGAAAAGCCATGGCCAACTCGCGTGCCGACAACGTGCTGTCGTCGGCGCCCTTCAAACCTTCGAGCTTGCCTTCCACCACCAACACTTGCAGATGCCCTTTGGACAAGTCCTGCTGCGGCAAGTAGGCACGGCTGGTGACCATGCCCTTGTCGATGTAGTGATCGGTGACGGCCTTGAGCAGTTGATTGAGCTGGGCCACGCCCAGGCACTTGTCTATATAGGGCTTGATCAAACGCTCACGCTCGGTGGCGGACAGGTTGTCGGCGCCCTTGAGCTCGATGGTCTTGATCGGGAAGCAACGGCTATCCACCGGAGCGGTGGGCGTTGCGGGTTTGACTTCTTTGCCGGGCAATTCCTTGAGGTCTTCGAGGCGCCGGCGCTGCTCTTCAAGCAGGCGGTTCTGCCGCTCGCGGATCAGGTCCTGATCACCTGGCGAAGTCGCAGCCACCGCGCTGTTAGACGCGCAGAGGGCGAACAGGGCAATACACAGTGAATACCGAATCCGTGGCAATAACGAAGGCATGTTCGATCCATCGAATAACAAGGGGCGGCAAACTAACATCGAACTTCCACCCAGCCAAAATGTTCGGCTAGTTGAAGCTAAAAATTAAATCACCTGTAAGATGCTGATAAATAACGATAAAAACTATCAGCAATAATTAAATGCTTGTATTCGGAATTTTTATTCCGACAAGCGGTATCAGTTTTGATACAGCTTTCGGCGCAACTTGAAAGTTGCCATTAGTTAGCCATCAATGTTGTGCCGAGATGGTTTAGTAGCCAAAGAGGCGGAAAAGTTCGCGGTTATTTTGTGAATTGGATCCCATTTCTGACGATAGGTACCGCAGAGCCCTCCCTGTAGGAGCTGGCCAGCGATGACGGCCGCGAGACCGCCGCAGGGTGTCAGGTGCCCAGCGTCATCGTTGACGACCATCGCCGGCGAGCCGGCTCCTACACGGCGCGTTCCGCCACCAGCTTCAGCTTTCGCTGTTGTGTCGTCACCGCCTGCACCCCACCCTCCTGATCGTTATGAATCACCAACACCCCCGGCCTGCGCAGTTGCTCAAGCTCCCCCGCCGCCAGGCGGAAGCTCTCGCTCAGGCCGTGGTCACTCAGCGCCTTGGTTGCCGCACGGCGCTGGGCAAATTGCTTGCCGCGCCGTTGTTGGTAGCGCGCCCAGCTGATCAGCAGCACCGCATTGAACAGAGCGATCCACAGGTAGATCTGCAAGGTGTTCAACGCGGCAAAAATCGGTGCATCGATGCGTGGGCCGCCGTTGCTATCGAGCATCGGCACCAGGCCGCGCACCAGCAGGAGCACCAGGCCGGCCCAGGCCATCAGGGTCAGGAAGATATCGATGGCCTGCATCACAGGCCGCTGTGGGGTGCGGATCAGGTTCATGGGTTCACTTCCTTGGCAGGTGCCTTGATGCCGCGATCCGGGCTGACCCAGCGCGCGCGTTTTTGATGTTGGCGGAACAGGACTTTGGGGAAGCTGACCAGGGTGGTGAACAGGCTCACCAGCCAGAACACCAGCGGGTACCAGACGGTCCAGAACAGGGTTTTCCACAGGCCGCGCTCGTAGCGCCGGTCGATCATGATGCTCACGGCAAACTGCACCAGGCACACCACCGCCAGCAGCAAGCCGGTGAAGGCCGGTGGCATCAGCGAGCCGACGGCAATCGCCTCGGGCAACGGCACGACTTTACCCACGCCCCAGAAGATCACTGACAGCAGGAAGGTGAAGGCCCAGCCGGTGGACAGGCAGTATTCGAACAGCAGCGGCCACAGGTAGCGGTGGCGCCATTGCCAGATCCCACGGATGTTCTTGAACAGCACTTCGGCGCCGCCCTGGGCCCAGCGCAGGCGCTGTTTCCATAGGCCACCGAGGGTTTCCGGCATAAGGATCCAGCACAGCGCGCGCGGTTCGTAGAAGATGCTCCAGTGGTCCAGTTGCAGCTTCCAGCTCACGTCGATGTCTTCGGTGATCATGTCGGTGCTCCAGTAGTCGACCCGGTCCAGGGCCGCCCGCCGAAACGCCACCACCACGCCGGATACGGTGAAGATCCGCCCGAACACCCGCTGGGTACGCTTGATCAAGCCGATGATCGAAGAGAACTCGCCTACCTGCACCCGGCCGATCAAGGTCGAGCGCGTGCGGATCCGTGGGTTGCCGGTGACCGCTCCCAGACGCGGGTTGTCGAGCATCGGCGCCACCAGGTAGGCGGCGGCATTGCGGTCGAGCAAGGCGTCGCCATCGATGCACACCAGGTATTCACTGTGGGCCGCCACGGCGCCCATGCGCAGGGCCACGGCCTTGCCCTGGTTTTGCGCCAGATGCAGCACGCGCAAGCGCGGCTCATGCAGCGCCAGGGCATCGAGCACCTGGGCGGTGTTGTCGCTGGAGCCGTCGTTGATCGCAATCACTTCCAGGTTGCGATAACGCTGGGCCAACGCCGCGCCAATGGTCTCGGCGGCGTTGTCGCCTTCGTTGTAGCAAGGGATCAGGATCGAGATCAGCGGCTCGCCCTTGAGCACCGGCGCCGGGGTGTCATCGGCCCATGGCCAGTGGCGTTCCCAGTGCAGCCAGAAGTACAGGCCACCGGCGATCCACAGCCCGGACATGAACAACGGGTAGAAAAACACGAACTCCATCAGGAACTGCCCAGTGACCAGGAAGATCAGGCCCAGGGGCACACCCAACACCAATGCCAAAACGAGAAGAGCTAGGATTCTGTCGAACATGAGTCAAGGATTCCATTTGTTGGAAAGGGCCGGACGCACGGTGTTCAGATCCGGCGAATTCTCCAGGAAGTTGTCGGGGTAGTAGCCAAAACTGCTGGCGCCCTGGCGCTTGAGCACGCCCATCCACTCGGCCATTTGCGCACCGGAAAGATCCGGGGCGGCCGGGGTGCGCCAATCCTTGGCCTGCAATTCGAAGACCGTGCGCTGCATCGCCCCGGGCCGGGCCTTGACCGTGGCCACGAGTTTTTCCAGCCACGCGTTGGAGTTTTTCAACGACTGGCCTTCCATCAACGGCATCGCCATCGGCGCGGTCCAGTCGTAGTGCTGGAGGAAGTCGTCGAGGTTCTGCGCAAACCAGGCTTCGCTGGCCGGGTTGAGCATCGGTTCGGCGAAGATGTTGCGCGCGGTGAGCACTTCCGGGCCGCGCAGGGTGCGGACCTTGGCGGTCAGTTCATGGGTGAAGTCGATCAGGTAGCGGCTCTTGAAACGGGTCCAGCGCTGCATCACCTCCGGGTCGGCGCGCAGTGCCTGGATGCTGCCCGGCAGGCCGTTGGCTGCGTAGGTTTTCAGGGCCTGGGGGCTGGCGTCTTCAAAGTCCGAAAGCACGGCGTCGTCGTGGAACAACACCCCATGGATAGCGCTGGTACGGGCGAGGTCTTCGTAGATCTCACCGATGATTTTGCGCACCTTGGGATCGAACGGCGACAGCCGCTGGTACTGCTTGGGGTCGACGTCCACTTTGCCGGTGGCCGGGTCCCAACGGCTGACGCGGGGCAGCTTGGGGTCCAGGGCAAAGCTGAGCACCGGCATCCAGGCGTAGACCTTTACCAGGCCGCCACGGGTGTGCAACTGCCAGCTGACGCGGTTGAACAGGTCGGCGCGCATCGGCAGGTGGCGGTTGGGGAAGTACAGCGAACGCGCCAGGCCATCGCCCTTGGGATCCGCGAACGCCTGCAGGAACACGGTGTCGACGCCCATGTCCAGCACGCGCTGGACCAATGCGTCGAGGTTGCGCACTTCTTGCGCCTTGTCCGGGTCGTAGACCTGGTCCAGGTCCACATGCAGTACGCGCATCGGCGCTTTGACCTGCGCCGATACCATGCTGTTGGCGAAGTCTTCGCCGTACGGGTCGTTGTCCACCAGAAAGCGCGGGCTGCTCATCAAGTTGCCGAGGTTGTCGAGGCCGTCCTCCAGGGTCAGGGCCATCTGGTACCCCTGCTCGCCCACTACCGCCAGAGAGGTGCCGTCCGCCGCCCCGTATGGCCAGACCCACACACGCGGGGCCTTGCCGGTAACGGCGCGGATCTTATTGGAAATCGCCGCGACGTCGGCGCGCATCCGCGCCTGGAACTGCGCTTCGGGCTCATAACTGCGGGTGACCGGGTCATAGCGCCGGGTAGCCGCAGCCGGCTCCATGTTGCCCTGGGGGTTGGCCAGCACACCTTTGTGAAGGGCGTCGGTATGCGCGGCGATTTCCACCAGGCCCGATTGCGCCACTTCGCGCACTTGTTGCCAGGTCAAAAACTCCCCGCGGTCACGGGGCACGCCGGCAAAATCCACCGGCTGGTTCAACGGCGTGTCGACCCAACTGCCCACCGGCGCCAGCACGGCCGGCCACTGGTAGGCACGCAGGATCGGCATCACGCGGGTGTAGAAGCTCGAATAGCCGTCGTCGAAGCTGAGCATGACGGCTTTGGGCGGCAGCTGCGGCCCACCGGCGCGGGCGGCAAGGACCTGGTCGACGCTGACCGCCTGGTAGCCGTTCTCGCGCAGCCAGGACAACTGTTCGATCAGGCGTTCGGTACGCACCGCCACCACTCTCTGGTCGGGGTCACGGTCGTTGACATCGTGGTAGGCAATGCCCAGGAAATGGTTTTTCGGCCACGGCGCTTCGTTGACCGGTTTGAGTCGTTCGGCAGGTGGCGTAAAAGGCGCGGGGGACTGGGCACAGGCACTGCTCAGCAAAAAACCCAGGGCCAGCAGGCAACGGGAAACAAGGGTCATGATCGGACTCTTCTAGAAACGGTAAGTGAGGTCGACGAGCAGGCGCACATCGCTTTCGCGCTGACCGTCATAAGGTCGGTTGATCCAGCTCAGGTTGGCGCCGGTTTCCAGTACGTCGTTCCAGCGATAACGCTGGCCGTAACTGAGCAAACCAATGGCGCCGGTGGCGTAATCGCGCTGGCTGTAGGTGCCCGCACCGGCCTGGAACTGCTGACTCCACTGGGTTTCGTAGCGGTGATAGAGCACATGGTTGACGCTCACCGTGGGGAGCACGCTGAAGTCTGAACGCGGGTTGAAATACGCGGCTTCTTCCTTGCTGTTGCGGCTGGCGGCGACTTCCAGGCCAAGGTCCACTTGCACGCCCGGCGAGCGGTAGACGCCCTCACGGCCGCTGAGCAGCGCCTCGACACGGTCGTTGCCGTCACTGAAGTGGGACGGGCTCAGCGCCAGTCTCCACTCACGGCTCTCGTTGGCGCGCCAGCGGATAAACCCGCTGCCGCCATTGGCCGTGACGTTGGCATTGAGCGCACGCAACGGTGTGCTGGCGGCCAGGTAGTCAAGACTGCCCCCGTACTGCCAGTGGTCGTTGATGTCTCGCGCAATCGCCAGGCGTGCGCCTTGCTTGGTGCCTTTGCCGTAGGAATGATTGGAGACTTCGGCCTCCAGGGTCATATCGCGGGTTCGCCGTTCCACGCCCAGGCGCTGCCAGCGGTGGTGGCCAGTGCCTTCTTCAAAGTCGGCGGTGGCGTAGCCGATACCGCCGAATATCCGCCAGTCTTCATCGATGGGCGGGCTGTAGAGCAGGGTTTCGATGCCCCAGTCGCGGCTACCCGACACCGCCCCGCCGCCATGACTTTTACCGGTCTCGGCTTCGATGCGCAGCTCGGCCATTTCATGCACCTTGCGCAAGCGCTGGAGGCGTTGGACCTGGCGGTTTTCCGGGGCGCGGTCGACCACGTCATCGGCGAGCACATCAAGCTGGCGCCACTCCTGCAGCTCCAGCGCGTTGTAGCCTTGGGAGACTTCCAGGTCGATATGGCGGGGGTTCTGGTTTTCTGCGTCCTTGAGGGCAATCTCCGCACGCCGCGGCCAGGCGCGGGCGCGGAACATGTCCGCCTGGGCCACGCGCATGCCGACGTTGCCGGGCGAGGTGCGCACCAGGTTCTCCAGGCTTTTTTCACTGGTTGGCAGATCGGCGCCGTAGGTCGCGGCCTGGGCCGCCAGTTGCTGGGCGGCCAGCCACGCGTCGTTGGGGTTGCCGAGGGGCAGCCCCTTGAGTTCGACCCGAGGCTTTTGCGTGCTCGCCAGGTCGTTTGCGACAGCGCGGGCCTCGCCGGTCTGGTCGTTTTCCAACAGGGAGTAGTACAGCGCGGTGCTGTCTACCACTTGGTTGCTGGGGTCGGCGTCCGGCGCGGCCACCGCTTGGCGAAACAGCGGCGCAGCCTTTTCCGGCAGGCGTTGATCGAGGTAGGCGGCGGCCACCCAGCGCAGGGCGTAGCCGGGCAGTTGCACGCCTTGAGCTTGCAAGGCTTCGTAGTCGTGGATCACCTCGGCGGTACGTGCACGGGCCTTGAGCGCGCCCATCCGGTCGATACGCCAGCGCACCACATCGTCATGGGCACTGGCGTCCGGGGCCCAGGTGGCGAGCAGTTGGTCGTAATCCTTGAGGGCGCGGTCGGCGATCACAAAGCGTTCGCTTTCACTGCGCGTCGGGAATTCAGCCAGGCGCACACGTTCGGCAGCCAAGTCACCTTCCAGGCGGCGCTGGGTCACCGGGTCCAGCAGGCCGGGGTGCAGCGCGCTCAGGCGCAAGGCCGGTTCCGGCATACGTGCACGTTGCAGGGCGATCAGGTATTCGCGCACCACCTCGGGCTGGTTGCCGGCGCGGATAAACGCCTGGTCGAACTCGAACAGTGAATCAAACGGCTGCCCGGCACGGGACAACGCGTAGCCCAGGGCCATGCGCCGCTCGACATCCTCGGGCTTGGCCACCACCAGGGTGCGGGCACGCTGTACGGCTTCGGCGGCTTTGCCGCCATCGGCCAGGGTCAGGGCCAGGCCCAGTTGCAGGTCCGGGTTGTTCGGTTCGCGCAGCAACGCCTGGCGATACACGGCCTCGGCGGGCGCCCAGCGCTGTTGATTGCGGTAGGTGCGGGCCACGGTGGTCAGCGCTTGAGTGGTCAGTTGGCGCTGGCGCCCCTGGCGCTCATAGACCTTGAGTACTTCATCATCCTGGCGTGCCCAGCTGGCAATCAGCAGGTGGTCGCTGACCTGGCCAGCGGTCTGGCGTTCGACAGGCAATTGGCGCAACAGGTTGAGCGCCGGCGTGTAGTTGCCGGTGCGGGCCTGGCGAATCAGGGAGTCGTAGGCAGGATCGGCCACGGCCAGGGTTGGCAGCAGCAGGACGGCACCGATCAGTAGACGCAATCGATCAGGACCGTAGGCAGAGGGGTTACGCAACATGTCGTCAGCTTCCTTACTTGGAAAGCTGTAGCGATATCGCCTGTACAACACGCATCAGGCCGCCGGTATCTGGGGACCCGGACTAGCTTTCCTGGGGCGCAATATCCCCGAGCGGGGTAAGGATTTGGGCAAATCAGGACAATTGTTCAGAATTGTCCTACAAGCCAGTGGAGATCAAATGTGGGAGCGGGCTTGCTCGCGAATGCGGTGGGTCAGTCATGGATATGTTGACTGATACACCGCATTCGCGAGCAAGCCCGCTCCCACATTTTTGCTTCGGTGTTGGCCTACAGGGGCTTATTGCGCGCCGCTGACCGCACCCAGTTTGCCCAGTACGCCGCCGATAAACTGCTCGACAGTCATTTTCTGGCCATTGAAGGTCACTTCATTGTTGGCGTAGTGCAGCTTGGCCAGGATGTCGTTGCCTTCCAGGGTTGCCAGTTGCGTGCCCACGGCCATCTCGCTGACCATCTCGCTGGCCATCTGGGATTGCTGCTCGATGGCTTTGGGGTCGGTCACGCCACCGATCTGCGCTTGCAGTGCAGCAATGTCAGAGATCATCGGCTTGGACAGGGTCAGGTTGGCATCCAGCAGCGTGATCATCTGCTTGGCCAGTTCAACCGGTGGCAGCTCCATGGTGGACGGTTTGGTCAGGTCTACCACCAGGTTGAAGCGGCTTTCGCCATTGGCGGTCTTGAGGGCCAGGTTTTCCAGGGCCACTTGCGGTTTGGCGGCCAGCAGCAGGTCGACATTGGCCTGGGCCAGCGCTTGTTCGGCTTCGCTCAGTTGCAGTTCTGGAATCGGTTGCCCGGCAGCTTGGGCAGCCTGCACCGGTTGCATCTTTTCCTGATACAGCTTGGTCAGCACCATGGCCGACGGCACGTCGATGTTCTTCATGCTCACGGCCATGGCCGCCGAACCGACTGGTTTGCCCTGGTAACCGATCTCGGCGACTTTGTAATCAACACGGCCGCTGAGGTTGTTGTCCTTGGTCTCGCTGCTGTCTTTCTGCTCGAAGCCTTTGACGGTCAGCACCGCTTGTTGTGGACCAAAGGTGAACTGGGTGTTGCTCAGCTCGACGGTGTTCTGGCCGACATAAAAGCCGAAACTGCTCTTGGACAGGTTGCTGGCCACGGTCAGGCCGTTGAGTTGCGCCTGGAACGGTGCGCCATCAGGGCCGACCAGGTCCACCTTGAGGGCGTCCATGTAGCCATTGACCTTGATCTCTTCACCCTTGGCGGTGTTGAAGTAGTCCATCTTCAGGCCAGAGAAGTTGACGCTGGTGGTGGCGTCCTTGTACTCCAGGGGCAGCAGTTCCATGTTGCCGTTCACCGAACGGTTGAAGCTGATGTTGGCCACGCCGTTGATTGGCGAAACATCCTTGGTGGCGGCGAACCATTTTTCGGTGGTCGGGTTCTTCTCAAGGGCCAGATGGCTGGTAGCCAGCACTGGCCACCACTTCAGGGTAATCAGGCGCGAGACAGGCAGCGGGCCGTGTTCGATACGGTCGACAAACAGCAGCTCGCTGTCTTTGAACTGTTCACCGAACGCCGCGCCTTCGGCCTTGAGGCGGAAGTGGCCGGTGCTGCTGAACCAGCCGCGATCCAGGGAGACCATCTCCAGGGTCATGCGGCCATCGACACCGGCCAGGGAGCGTTCCATCTCCTTGTTGGCGTCTTCGATCGTGGTTTTCAACACCCCTTCCAGCTGGCTGCCGGTGTACCAGGCACCGCCGGCACTGACCACGCCGACGGCGGCAACAAAACCCAAGAGTACAACGGCTGATTTATTCATGAAGTGTCCTGATCCAATCCTGTGCGAAGTGGGCTGTCTTCCCTGACTCCCGAAGTGGGCGTCGGCTCAAGCCCGCCGAAAACGGGGCAAGGTTAGCACTGGCGGGGGGGCTCGTTGCAATCTCTTGTGGCTAACGGCGGGGTCCAGGGGGTGGACAGGGAACACTGTGGCGAGGGGGCTTGTCCCCCGCTGGGCTGCGAAGCAGCCCCCCCTCGGTCTTCCTGATACACCAAGGGGGCAGGTTTTGGGGCTGCTTTGCAGCCCAGCGCGGGGCAAGCCCGCTCGCCGCGGGGAAATGTTGCGCTTAGTCAGGAGTATTCCATCTCGATTTCGTCGAGCTGGTGGTCGAAGCTCTTCAGCCGGGCGGTCCAGGTGTACACCAGCACTTCAAACTCGCGGTGGATCACCGCATTGCCCGGGGTGTCGGCCTTGGGGTCGTAGAAGTCCAACTGGTAACGCTCGCGGGCCATGGCGGTGGCGACGTCGGACAGCTCCCGGGCGTTGTTCAGCCAGTGCCTCCCTTCGGCCACTTGCCGGTCGAGCAGCACGCATTGTTTTTTCAGGGCCTCGAGGCTTTTTTCGAGGGGGGTGCCGGTCAGTTCGCCCATGACTTCCTGGAACGTCCGCCCAGGCTGCCAGTAGCTGCCCCAGAAGTAGCGGTCGAACACGGTTTCGACCCGGCGCAGGGCGACCTTGGTGTCCCAGATCGCGACCCGCGTCTTGCCTTGTTCAAGGATTTTTTTCTGGGTGCGCTGGCCCTGGTAGGACGCCCAGGCCACCACGCCAACGGACAACGCGGCGATCAGCGCGCAGGCGCTGTCGAGGAACACCATGGCCTTATCCAGTTGATGGGCCAGCATGACACCGTAGAAGTAAGTCGCCGATAACAACACCAGTGCGAAGAGCACGCACCAGAAAGCGGGAGCATAAGGGTTTTTCATTATTGGAATCCCCATGAGCAACGCAGGCAGTGATCAGCGGGCCATCACGCAAGCCCGTCTGATCAAAGCATAGCAATCGCCTCAGGGTTTGCCGGGTTCTGCACCGTGCGTTCGTCCGCTTTCCCAGCCGCCGCCCAAGGCCAGGAACAGGTCGATCTGGCTCATTGCCACCTGCGTGTTGGCCTGCGCCAGTTGCGCACGCATGTCGGTGTAGGTGCGGGTGGCTTGCAGGTCGGCGAGGAACGACTCGCGGCCGGCCTGGAAGAAGCGGTGCGTCTGGTCGGCGGCCTGTTGCGCCGACTGCTCGGCCTCGGCCAGCGCATCGCGGCGCTGCAGCTGCGCGGTGTATTGCGCCAGCCCGGTCTGGGTCTCGCGGATGGCATTGAGTACCACCCCGTCGAAGTGCGCCAAGGCCCCCTGGGTCGCGGCTTCGGCTTCATGAATGCGCGCGCGCGAGCCGTTGGACGGCACCGTCCAGCTCAACAGCGGGCCGAAGCCCCAGCGGTTGGTGGCCGGTTTGCCAAGGTTGTCGATAATACCCACGGTGCCGATGGAGGCGCCGATGCTGATATCCGGGTACAACTCGCCGGTGGCCACGCCAATTCCCGCCGTCGCTGCCGCCAGCCGGCGTTCGGCCTGGCGCACGTCGGGGCGGCGTTTGAGCAGGGTTGCACCGTCGCCCACCGGCAGCAACTGGGCGATATGCGGCAACTCGGCGCAATCGCGGGTGCCGGCCGGCAGTTGGTCCAGGGGCTTGGCCAGGAGCATCGACAGGCGGAACAAACCGGCCTGGCGCGCCGCCTCAAAGCGCGGCAGTTCGGCACGCAGCGACTTGAATTGGGTTTGCGAACGGGTGACCTGGGTTTCATCACCGCGCCCGGCGTCGCGCAGGCGTTGGGTCAGGCGTGTGCTTTGGGCTTGCAAATCCAGGGACTGGCGGGCGATGTGCAGCTCTTCGTTGGCCGCGCACACCTGGGTGTAGGAGCGCACCACGTCCGCCACCAGGGTGATGCGCGCGGTATCCACGGCGGCCTGGGTCGCGTCGGCGTTGGCCTGGGCGCCTTCGATACCGCGCTGCAGGGTGCCGAACAGGTCGAACTGATAAGAGGTGGTGATGCCGATATCGCCGACATTGGCCACCGGTACCTTGTCCGCCAGCAAAAAGGCTTCGCCGGACTCCTGCAAACGCTGGGCGCCGAGCTTGACCCCGCCGCTCCAACCGCCCGCCGATTGCGCTTCCTGCTCCTGGAAACGCGCCCGTTGCAGGTTGGCCGCAGCCACGCGCAAATCGGTGTTGGAGGCCATGGCCTGGCGCACCAGTTCATCCAGGCGCGGGTCCTGGTACAGCTTCCACCAGTCGGCGGGTACCGGGGCCGAGACCACATTGTTGCCCTGCCCGGCCAGTTGGCCCTGCAGGTCGCCACGGTTGACGGCGGCTGCGTCGGGCAACTGGTAATCCGGGCCCACCACCTGGCAGGCCGACAGCAGCAGCCCCAGCCCGACGGTCGCCAGCAGTTGCTTCATGGCTGGTCTCCGGATTTTGCCTGGTCATCGATGATCGACACGGTGGCCGTGCGCCCGGCAATCATGCGGAAATCCGCCGGCACATCGTCAAACGCAATGCGCACCGGGATCCGCTGGGCCAGGCGCACCCAACTGAAGGCCGGGTTGACGTTGGGCAGCAGGTTGGAGCCGCTGGTGCGGTCACGGTCTTCGATCCCGGCGACGATGCTCTGCACATGGCCGCGCAAGCGCGCGCTATCGCCGACCACGCGGATATCCACGCTCTGGCCGACATGAATGCCGTCCAGCTTGGTCTCTTCAAAATAGCCGTCGATGTGGAAGGAATTGCTGTCCACCACCGACAACACCGGGCGCCCGGCGGTCACGAACTCCTGGGCCCGAGGCGCACGGTCGTTGACGTAGCCATCCACCGGGCTGCGGATCACCGAGCGGTCGAGGTTGAGCTGAGCGCTGTCCACTGTCACCTGCGCTTCGGCCAGGGCCGACTGGGCGCGGGCCACGCGGGACTGGCTTTCTTCCAGTTGCTCGCTGGCCACCAGGTTGCCCAGGCCCCGGTTGCGCTTGGCTTCACGCTGGGCCTGGGCCAGGGTTTCCTGGCGGTCGGCCACGGCCGCCTGGGCTTGGCGCAGGGCCAGCTTGAAACGGTCCTGGTCCACCGAAAACAGCACCTGGCCACGGCTCACCAACTGGTTGTCGCGCACGTCCACTCGCTGGATCAGCCCGGACACGTCCGGGGCGATCTGCACGATGTCGGCACGGATATGCCCGTCGCGGGTCCAGGGGGCGAACATGTAATACATGACCATGCGCCAGACCACGACGCAGGCGAAGGTCACTACGAGCAACGTCAGGACCACGCGGCCAATCGTCAAAAAAGGTTTTTTCATGTCATCAGGTATCGACTGAGTGAGTCCACAGCGCCCAGCAACAGCGCGTAGAGAGCCACATTGAATAATGCCCGGTGCCAGACCAGGCGATAGAAGTGGACGCGGTTCAACAGCCCGTGCACCACCAGGTAAAAGCCATACGTAATGCCCATCAGCACCAGCAGCGTGGGCAGGAACACCCCGCTGATATCCAGGTCACCGATCATAGAGGCGCTCCATCGGGCAGCGGCGCTTGCATCTCGGCGCCGCCAATGAATTCAACCCCAGGCAGCAGCGCCAGGCGCAGGCCGGCCAGGGCGTGCAACAGGTGCAGGCGGGTATCGCCCTCGCCTTGCAGGCCCTGGCCGTTGAGCGCGCGGCGCGTGCGATCGAGGGTCATCAACAGGCCGCTGGGCGCGGGCAAGCGCTCACCGGCTTTAAGGCAGGCCTTGAAGTAAGCGCCGACACCTTCGACCACCTGGTTGAGCAACACCCGTGGCACGCCGAGGATGCGCGGCGAGTAGGCCAGCAGGTCGAGCAGGTTCAGTGCCACCCGCAAATCACGCAGGGCAATGCCGGTGTCCTGGCCAGTGAGGGCCAGGCGCGGCAGGTGTTGCATCAGGCGGTCGAGCATTTGCACGGCCATGTGCCGGTGCTCGGCCAGGGTCGCAGGTTCGGTGAGGCCGACAATGTCGCGCCAGCTGAAGCGGGTCAGGCGCTTGGCCGCCAGTTCGGCGCCAAAGGGCCGGGCGATCAGCGTCCACACAAAGGCAAACAGCAGGCCCACGGGACCGGCCAGGTTGACGTTGGCGAAGTTGAGGAAGTCCGCATCATAGGCCCCCTGGATACTGATGAATGACGAAGTGTTCACCAGCGTCAGCAACATGCCCAGGTAAAAGCGCGGCTGCACGGTGAGGGTGCCGATGCAGATGAACGGCACGGCGAACGCCAGCACCAGCATCGGGAAATCGTGCAGGTTGGGCAGCACCAGAAACAGGTAGAGGCTGGCGAACAGCACCGACATTGCCGTCCAGAAAAAGAACCGATAAATCTGTGGCGCCGGGTCGTCCATCGAGGCGAAGAAGCTGCACGCCACCGCCGCCAGAATCACCGCACTGCCGCCGTCGGTCCAGCCCAGCAGAATCCACAGCACCGAGGCGACGATGATCGCGGTGACGGTGGAGAACGCCGAGTAAAACATCAGGCCACGGTCAAGAAATGGCGTGAGCCGGCCCAGCCGCCAGTGACGGTAGACGGCGCGCCAGGTGTCCTGGCTTTCGCACTCGATGGCGGCTTGCAGGCTGCGGCAGTCTTGCCACAAATCGATCCACTCACCAAGGCGGTACAACGCGTTGGAAAACAGCAGGGTGTGGCGATCGTCCAGCGCTTCGCCTTGGGGTTGCAGGGCGTCTAGCTGGTCACGCAAGGCGCGCCAGCTTTCCAGCGGTGCGCCTTGTTGGGTGTCTTGCAGCCATTGCTGGGTGGCTTGGAGTATCGGCGTGAGGCGATCGAGAAACGCCGGAGCGCGGTGTTCGATGGCGTACAGCGCATCATCCAGGGCATCCACCACCGGCAGCAGGTGGATCATGCGCCCACGCAGTTCCTTGGTGTTACGCACGGTCTGCGGCCGTGCGCCTTCGTGGGGCAACTGGCCGATCATCAATTCGAGAGTGTTGAAGGTGGCGACCATACCGCCGCGCAGGTTGCTGACTTCTTCAGGCTGCACATTGCGCGTCAGAAAGCGCTGGCTGTAGACCTGGGCATCGGCAAACCACTTGGCCACCGAGCCATCGAACACCGGCATCAGGCGGCGCGGCCAGAACATCGCGCCCACCACGGCGGCCACTGCGATGCCGAGGAAGATTTCTTCGGTCCGCGCCTCGGCCACATCCCACACCGCCAGGGGGTTATCCACCACCGGCAGGGCGATCAGCGGCAGGGTGTAGCCGGCCAGCATCAAGGCGTAGTTGTTGGCTGTGCGCAGGTGCATGGAGAGGAACAGCAAAGTGCCCGTCCACAACGCAATCACCACCACCAGAATGTAGGGCGACTGTACAAACATCGGCACAAAAAACACCGCCGCCGCCGCGCCCATCAAGGTGCCGATGGCGCGGTACAACGCCTTGGAACTGGTGGGGCCGACAAACGGGCTGGAGACGATATACACCGTGGCCATCGCCCAATACGGACGCGGCATTTGCATGAGCATGGCGATGTACAACGCGATCATCGAGGCGGCGAAGGTACGCACGCCGTAGAACCAGTCGCGAGCGGGAGGAAAGCCGCTGAAAAATCCGTTCAAAGCGTCGCCGCCTCAAAGGCGCGCAACACACGCAGCGCGGCCTGCATATCGGTGGGCGCAATGTCGGCCAGCACTTCACGACGCAGGCGCACCAGTTGCGCCTCCACGGCTTGCACCAGCTCCCGACCGCGCTCGGTGAGGCTCAAGGCCTTGGCGCGGCGATCGTGGATATCTTCGGTGCGGCACACATAACCGCTGCTGCACAGTTGGTCGAGCAGGCGCACCAGGGACGGGCTTTCCATCCCCGAGGCCTGGGCCACCTTGACTTGATGCACGCCGTCGCCGAGACGGCCGATCATCAGTAAAGGCACTGCGCAGGCTTCGGAAATACCGTAGCTCACCAGGGTGCTCTGGCAGATTTTGCGCCAGTGACGGGCGCCAGCCACCATGCTGCTGCTGAGGCTCATGTGAAGGTGTTCGAGGGAGTGGGACACGGGATAGTTCGCATACAGTTAGTTTGCTAACTATCAATATGATCGAGGAATGGAATCTCGTCAACTTTTGATACAAATTCCCTGATAGGCGGCGGGCTGTGGCCTGTAGGAGCGAGCTTGCTCGCGAAAAACGCCAATACACCGCGTTGATCCAGGTTACCCACGCCATCGTTACCGACCTTCGCGAGCAAGCTCGCTCCTACAAAAAAGCCTTCTGGCTATCCGTCCAGCCGGCTTGAGCGACGAATAGGACGGCGTCCATCAAAGGTGAAGGTTTTCAGCGCGCCCGATCAACTTTTCTGACCATACCGCCGAACACTCCAGACTTTTGCAGCCTCGGAAATCACCACTAAGACAGCCATAAAAATAACGTTGTAATCTGGAAATACGCGAGCGCCAATCAACAAAATCGAAACAGAGGGTACTATAAAAATAATACGCAAAGGAGTTTGTGAATATACAAGCCATTTAACCTGTGCTTTTTGCAATAAAAATAACACACAAGAAAAAATAACCGAAACTTGAAGAGCCAAGTTAAAAGCAAACATATAAATCTGCACTGAACCGTGATCCGGAAAAATATTCACAGCGCTGGCAATATCGCTAAAAAAAGGAACTCGTCCGCCAAGTAAACTGTTCAGAAAATACCAGATGACATAAATAGCATCCAACCCACCCCACAACCACCACACCTTTTTCCTATTCATTTTCGCCATCCTTGTATTCGTAGGTGGTCAGCCCATCGATTCTACAAACGCCCCGGCAGGGTGTTTGTAGCATCCAAGCACGGCTCCTCGTGAAGTAACTTAGCCCGCCAGGCGGGTATATCGTCTGCGTCCACATCCAAGCGCTTGAGCCACTGGTCAGCCGACCAGTCCACCAGCCGCAACTCGCCATCATGAGAGCCTCCGTGCAGTGAGCCTACAGTCTCGTAGCGGATGTCCTTGAGCACATGGTTCAACAACACGTAGGCCGCCGGTTTCGGATCATCGGCATCACCACCAAGGTATGGGTATGCACCGGCCTGGATCACTACGCCGTTACCGAAGTCATAGAAGGCAAAATGGCTGGAAGGTAGCTGCGCACGCAGGCCATCCAGGCCGCCGACAAGATCCAGGCGTGCTTGGTCGAGCAAGGTCAGCCAACTGACTGTCTTGATTTTTGTGGGTTTGAACTCGGGGATATTCGCCAACAGAGCGGCTGTTCCTACATCCAATCCAGGCATGCGCGCCGCCATAAAGGCTTCAGTAGGCTCATTGCTATCCCGGTTGGTGACGGAAAGATTGAAGGCATGCCCCGCGCAGCCCTGCTCGGGGACCAATCGGCGCGCGGAGTCAATGAACAAGCGTAGGAAACTGAGTGGATTCTGCTCTTGGTACAAAAGCGGTACTGAGAACTCCAGAGTGCTTAGTTCATCCCCCATCCTTGCCGCCCATCCCTGCATGCCAAAAATATCGAAGAGCCAAGCGCTAGCGTCGTTGGATTGCTTGCCGCTGAGGTAGTAGAAGCTGAGGTAGTCGTCTTCATCCATTGCGCTCAGCATTTCACGCAGTGACTTTGCCTGACCATACGCTGACAGTGGTTGACCCTGTCTAGGCTCCTCACGCCAGAGCCAAGTGAGATGGGGCTCGGCTAGACGCTTAAAGTCGTCGAAGCACTTGCATAACGCTTCGCGCACCAATGGTGTATGGGCCTCCTTGAAATACAGCGTTGCCCGCAGGCAAAGTACTGCGCCGATATAGTTCTGGGCCCCGCCCTTCATCAACAGATGACCGGGTATTTCCAGCAGGTGTGGTTGTTTGGCAAGTTCTTCGGCTACATTAAATTCCGGTTCCATCGAGGTTCCTCCGAATCAGTAAGCGGGGATCATTGGCCGAGGGGAGCGGCCACGCGTCAGGATAAACATCACGCCACCAGCGATGGCTGCGGCCCAGCCAAGCTGCGCCACTGGCACGTTGGACTGCTGATTTTCCTGGCTACAGTCACATTCGGTGGA
>NZ_MIFU01000101.1:0-41398 GCF_001855215.1 Pseudomonas sp. 06C 126
AGATACCTCCTGACCATGCGTATTAACCTGTAAACCATGTCCCCGGTTAGAAATGTAAACGATGTCCCCGGTTTGTACCGGGACAAGCCCCCTCGCCACGACAGCACCGCCCATCCACCCCTGCATGACAGCACCTACCCGACCTTCGTCGACACTGACTAACCCCGAGCATCATGCGAGACTGTCGCCCCGGGCCTGGAATGCCTGGGTGTTCTTATGTCCGGAGTCCTCATGACGCTGTCCAGCGGGCTGATCGCCGCCGTTGCCCTGGCCTATATGGCCATTATGTTTGCCATCGCCTTCTACGGTGACCGCCGCCACGCGCCGCTGCCGCCACGGGTGCGTGCGTGGGTGTATAGCCTGTCGCTGGCGGTGTACTGCACCAGTTGGACCTTCTTCGGCGCCGTAGGCCAGGCCGCCGAACAATTGTGGGCTTTTTTACCGATCTACCTGGGACCCGTACTGCTGCTGGTACTCGCGCCCTGGGTCCTGCAGAAAATGGTGCTGATCAGCAAGCAGGAAAACATCACCTCCATCGCCGACTTCATCGCCGCGCGCTATGGCAAATCCCAGTCACTGGCGGTGGTGGTGGCGCTGATCTGCCTGGTAGGTGTGCTGCCTTATATTGCCCTGCAACTTAAAGGCATCGTGCTGGGGGTCAACCTGCTGATTGGCGCCGGCGCCGATGCCACCGGCACACGGGCCCAGGACACCGCCCTGATTGTGTCCCTGGTGCTGGCGCTGTTCACCATTGTGTTCGGCACACGCAACCTCGACGCCACGGAGCACCACCGTGGCATGGTCCTGGCGATTGCCTTTGAATCCCTGGTCAAGCTGTTCGCGTTTCTTGCCGTCGGCGCGTTTGTCACCTACGGCCTGTACGACGGTTTCAACGACCTGTTCAGCCAGGCAATGCTCGCGCCGAGGCTGGAGGAGTACTGGAAAGAGACGGTGAACTGGCCATCCATGGTGGTGCAGACCGGGGTGGCGATGATGGCAATTATCTGCCTGCCCCGGCAGTTCCACGTCACCGTGGTGGAGAATATCGAGCCCCAGGATCTGCGCCTGGCCAAGTGGGTGTTCCCGGCCTACCTGGTGCTGGCCGCGCTGTTTGTGGTGCCGATTGCCCTCGGCGGCAAGATGCTGCTGCCAAGTTCGGTGCTACCTGACTCCTACGTGATCAGCCTACCCCTGGCCGAAGCCCATCCGGCCCTGGCGCTGCTGGCATTTATCGGCGGTGCTTCGGCGGCGACCGGCATGGTCATCGTCGCGAGCGTGGCGCTGTCGACCATGGTCTCCAACGATATGCTGTTGCCCTGGCTGCTGCGTCGCACCAACGCCGAGCGCCCGTTCGAAGTCTTCCGCCACTGGATGCTCTCGGTACGCCGGGTCAGCATCGTGATTATTCTGCTGCTGGCCTATGTGAGTTATCGCCTGCTCGGCTCCACCGCGAGCCTGGCGACCATCGGCCAGATTGCCTTTGCCGCCGTGACCCAACTGGCGCCTGCAATGCTCGGCGCGCTGTACTGGAAGCAGGCCAACCGTCGCGGCGTGTTTGCCGGCCTGGCGGCGGGCACGTTCCTGTGGTTCTACACCCTGGTGCTGCCAATTGCCGCCCATAGCCTGGGTTGGTCGCTGAATATCTTCCCTGGCCTCTCCTGGCTGCATGGCAACCCGCTGGGGCTGCCGATCACGCCGCTGACCCAAGGGGTTGTGCTGTCCCTTGCCGGTAACTTCACTCTGTTTGCCTGGGTCTCGGTCCTCTCGCGCACTCGGGTATCAGAGCATTGGCAGGCCGGGCGGTTTATCGGCCAGGAAACCAGCCAGCGCGCCAGCGCCCGCTCCATGTTGTCGGTGCAGATCAATGATCTGTTGAGCCTGGCGGCGCGCTTTGTCGGCGAGGAACGGGCGCAACAGAGCTTCATCCGCTTCGCCTACCGCCAAGGCAAGGGCTTTAACCCCAACCAGAATGCCGACAACGACTGGATCGCCCATACCGAGCGGCTGCTGGCAGGCGTACTGGGTGCCTCATCTACGCGGGCGGTGGTGAAAGCAGCGATTGAAGGCCGCGAAATGCAGCTGGAGGACGTAGTCCGTATCGCTGACGAAGCATCCGAAGTGCTGCAGTTCAACCGGGCACTGTTGCAAGGTGCAATCGAGAACATCACCCAGGGCATCAGCGTGGTGGATCAGTCCCTCAAGCTGGTGGCCTGGAACCGCCGCTACCTGGAACTGTTCAACTACCCCGACGGACTGATCAGTGTCGGGCGGCCGATTGCCGACATTATTCGCTACAACGCCGAGCGCGGCCTGTGCGGCCCCGGTGAGGCCGAAGTCCACGTGGCGCGGCGCCTGCACTGGATGCGCCAGGGCCGCGCGCATACCTCGGAACGGCTGTTTCCCAACGGACGCGTGATCGAGCTGATCGGCAACCCGATGCCGGGCGGCGGGTTTGTCATGAGTTTCACCGACATCACCGCCTTCCGCGAGGCCGAACAGGCCCTGACCGAGGCCAATGAGGGCCTGGAACAGCGCGTCACCGAGCGCACCCATGAGCTGTCGCAACTCAACGTCGCGCTGACCGACGCCAAAGGCGTGGCCGAATCGGCCAACCAATCGAAAACCCGCTTCCTCGCTGCGGTCAGCCATGACCTGATGCAGCCGCTCAACGCTGCGCGGCTGTTCTCGGCCGCCCTCTCCCACCAGAGCGAAGGATTGTCCGGCGAGGCTCGGCAGTTGGTGCACCACTTGGACAGCTCGCTGCGCTCGGCCGAAGACCTGATCAGCGATTTGCTGGATATCTCGCGCCTGGAAAACGGCAAGATCAATCCCCAGCGCCAGCCGTTTGCCTTGAGCGAACTGTTCGATGCCCTGGGTGCAGAGTTCAAGGTGCTGGCCCAGGAACAAGGCTTGCGCTTCCGCCTGCGCGGCAGCCGCTTGCGCATCGACAGTGATATCAAGCTGCTGCGGCGCATCCTGCAGAATTTCCTGACCAACGCCTTCCGTTATGCCCACGGCCCAGTGCTGCTGGGTGTAAGACGGCGTCGCGGTGAGTTGCGTCTGGAGGTGTGGGACCGTGGACCGGGGATTCCACTGGATAAGCAGAAAGTGATCTTCGAAGAGTTCAAGCGCCTGGACAGCCACCAGACCCGTGCCGAGAAGGGCCTGGGGCTGGGCCTGGCGATTGCCGACGGGTTGTGCCGGGTACTCGGCCACCGCTTGCGCGTGCGCTCATGGCCGGGCAAAGGCAGTGTGTTCAGCGTCAGCGTGCCACTGGCCAAGGCGCAAACCAGCTTGCAGCTACCGGTCACACCGGACAAGGGCCTGCCACTGAGCGGCGCCCAGGTGCTGTGCGTGGACAACGAAGACAGCATCCTGATTGGCATGCGCAGCCTGTTGAGTCGTTGGGGCTGCCAGGTCTGGACCGCACGTGACCAGGCGCAATGCGCGGCGTTGCTGGCCGAGGGCATGCGCCCGCAATTGGCACTGGTGGATTACCACCTGGACCACGGCGAGACGGGCACCGAGTTGATGGGCTGGCTGCGCGCGCAACTGGCAGAGCCGATTCCAGGGGTGGTAATCAGCGCCGATGGCCGGCCAGAGATGGTGGCCGAGGTGCATGCAGCGGGTTTGGATTACCTGGCCAAGCCAGTCAAGCCAGCGGCGTTGCGGGCGCTGCTGAACCGGCATTTGCCGCTGTAGCTTGTGGGTGCTTTAAACCCAAGCCGATAGGGCTGCTGTGGCGAGCGGGCTTGCCCCGCGTTGGGTGGCGCAGCCGCCCCAAAACCTGCCGGCTCGGTATGTCTTAAACAACCGCGATGCCTGGGGTGGGGCTGCTGCGCAGCCCAGCGCGGGGCAAGCCCGCTCGCCACAGGGAGAGTCATCAGTTTCGGAGCGTTGTGTAGATACCCGATGCCACATTTGGGCTCTGCGTTTAGTCAGGTAACTGTGCGACGCCATCTTCATCGGTCATCGCTTTCTCCAACAGGTCGGACGGCAAGCCTTTGCTCGCGCGCGCGCCCAGCAGCTTCAACTGCTCGACCCGGCTGACCAGATTGCCGCGACCATCTGTGAGCTTATTGCGCGCTGCACTGTAAGCCTTATCCAGTTGCTGTAATCGATTGCCCACTTCGTCCAGATCCTGGATAAACAGCACGAACTTGTCGTACAGCCAGCCGGCGCGCTCGGCGATTTCCCGGGCGTTCTGGCTTTGCCGCTCCTGCTTCCACAGGCTGTCGATCACGCGCAGGGTCGCCAACAAGGTGGTGGGGCTGACAATCACGATATGGCGGTCGAAGGCTTCCTGGAACAGGTTGGGCTCGGCCTGCAACGCGGCGGAAAACGCTGCTTCGATGGGCACGAACAACAACACGAAATCCAGGCTATGCAGGCCTTCCAGACGCTTGTAGTCCTTGCCGGCCAAGCCTTTGACATGATTGCGCAACGACAGCACGTGCTGCTTGAGAGCGACCTGGCCGATCACCTCGTCATCGGCCGCCACGTACTGCTGGTAGGCCGTCAGGCTGACCTTGGAGTCCACCACCACCTGCTTGTCGCCGGGCAACATGATCAACACGTCCGGCTGGAAGCGCTCGCCATCCGGGCCCTTGAGGCTGACTTGGGTCTGGTACTCGCGGCCCTTCTCCAGGCCGGCATGTTCCAGCACCCGCTCCAGAATCAACTCACCCCAGTTACCCTGGGTTTTCTGCCCCTTGAGGGCGCGGGTGAGGTTGGTGGCTTCGTCCGACAGGCGCAGGTTCAATTGCTGCAGGCGCTCCAGCTCCTTGGCCAGGGAAAAACGCTCGCGCGCCTCGTTCTGATAGCTTTCTTCCACACGCTTTTCGAACGATTGGATGCGCTCTTTCAACGGATCGAGCAATTGCCCCAGGCGCTGCTGGCTGGTCTCGGCGAACCGCTGTTCGCGCTCATCGAAGATTTTCCCGGCCAGTTCGGCGAACTGCGCACGCAACTCGTCCCGCGAGCCTTGCAGGTCATTGAGGCGCTGTTGATGGCTGTCTTGCTGCTCCCGCAGTTCGGCACGCAGGGAGGCCGACAAGGCGTCCAGGCGGCGCAGTTCGCCTTCCTTGGCGCTGCGCTCGATGTTCCAGGCATGAGCGGCATCACGCGCATTGTCGCGGTCGATCTGCAGCAACTCGACTTCCCGGCGCACAGCGGCCAGATCTGCCTGCTTGGCGGCATTGGCCTGGCTCAGATCGCTGATCTCGTCACGGCTGGCGTCCAGTTGCGCGGCCAGGCCTTCCTGGGCCATCTGCGCCGTCGCCAGGCGTTCCTCCAGCAGTTCCCAACCGGCGCTGCGTGCATTCAGGCGGCGCTGGATCTGCCAGCACAGGACCGACAGAGGCAACGCCGCAGCGGCGAGACCCAGTGCAACACTGGTCCAGTCAAAAGCCATAGCCATTCCTGCCATTACGGTAAAAGAGGAAGGTTAACCAAGCGGGCGCTTCGTGGACAGCTCAGTCTTTGATCTGGCCCAGTTCACGCTGGGCGCCCACGTCGCCGGCACGGGCGGCCTGGCGCAGAAGATCGTGGCCGATGCGGCGGTCTCGGGCATTGCCGCACTCACGACACATCAACAGGCCCAGGCGGCTCTGTGCCACAACCACCCCTTCACGGGCCGGCTGCTTGAGCAAACGCCCGGCAAAATGCTTGATATTGGGGTGATCGCCAATGCGTGGGCTATCCAGCAGCCACAAGGCGACTTTCAAGGAGAAGCGCTTGGGTGCGGTAACACTTGGAGGGTTGTCGGTAACAGAAGATGATACTGAGCGAAACTTCATAAAGCACTGTAG
Organism: Pseudomonas sp. 06C 126; assembly: GCF_001855215.1. Classification (NCBI taxonomy): domain Bacteria; kingdom Pseudomonadati; phylum Pseudomonadota; class Gammaproteobacteria; order Pseudomonadales; family Pseudomonadaceae; genus Pseudomonas; species Pseudomonas sp. 06C 126. Next base: position 5,811 of record NZ_MIFU01000101.1, read on the forward strand.
GGCAGAACGGAAGGCGCGCCACTCTACTCCTTTTTTCGTACGGGTAAAGCTGAAAAAAACCTGCACGCCCGTTCTAGAGCAAGCGCTTGGGACAATCCACAGAAGCTGTGGATAACTCAGTGGACAACCGTGCTTTAACTCGCGCAAAGGCCCATGGAACGGGGGCCGCGCTTAAACTGACGATTTTTTCACCAATAAAAAAAAGCCAGATTTTTCATTGACTTAAATTTTCGATGCAGGCATTCACGGGCCAATCCGGCGCAGCACCTTCCCGGTGACACACTGCGCAACCAATGTGCACAACTACCTGCCTGACGGTTATATCCCGCACTTTTGTGGCCCGAGGGCACAACAAAACGTTACGCGCGACACACAAAGGCCACTTTTCAAACGTGCCTGCGCTCGCCACACTGTTCGCCCTACAGCAAGGAGGTGCGCCACTTCATGAAAGGAATCCTGGTGTTCGCGTTATTGCTGTTCGCCGTTTGTGTGATTTCCCTGGGCACCAATGCCGTGCTGCCATCTCCCGACGGCGCGCTGTTTGCCATCGCCATCCTGTTGTCGGCCGCTTTCACGGCGGTCAGCTTGTGTATCGAGTTGGGTGACGGACGGGTCAACGACCTGCGCGATGTGGTGAAAGTCATCGAAACCGGCCAATCCCTGCGCTTGACCCTCGCCGCCTATGCACTGGGCTGTTCATTGGCCGCAGCGTCCACGGTGCTGATTTATCGTGGGCTGATGGGCGGCTGATTGAAGTATTTTTGCTAACACACTTGCTTTAGCTGTTTCAAGCCATTAGTATCCGCAGCGTTAGTACCAAGCTGAAAGTCAATTCTGGTCGAACTAATCCCCGCGACGTAGCTTCCCTAAAGAGAAGTTCTGTCAATCTTGATGGGATCGACCACCTCGATGGTTTCCAGGTATCACTTGCGACGACACTGCCTTTGAACAATGCAAAGGGTGTCGCGAAGTATCCATACTCTGACCGAACCAACCTGCAAATTGATCAGGATCTTCACCCTGGGCCCAGAACCTTTGCCCCTGTTGTGTTGCCTGCCCTCCTAAGTACCTACCTGCCAGCCCAAGCGCGCCAAACTATTTAGCGCTTCAAACTGGCTGCTTTGTTCCAGTCGGGTTCTTCGCATGATCAATGGTGATCAGCGTCACTGGAACGTTTTAACGTTGCACGGTTCTTATCCGTGTCATTTGTAGGAACACCAATAATATGTCCACTCAAATCCATACTCAGGATGCCATTCGCACCCTAACCAATGCTTTTGCTCCAATGAACTGCCTGATCATGGCCGCTCGCAAAGGCTGCTTCAGCTTCACCCTGGTCAACGAACACGGCATCGCTCGTCATAGCGAACGCCTGTACCCCGATCAATACTCCAGCGCAGAACCGCTGCAGGCCGTGATCGAGCGTACCCGTCAGGCACTGGTTGCCTGATTGACCCGACGCTGAACACCGAAAACCCTGCCCGCAAGGCAGGGTTTTTTATTGCCCGCGATTCGGCTTTTTTAGCGGCTCCCCTTAGGCCAAACAGATATAACGCTTATAACCCGTAGCCGGAAATATTTTAAAAACAGTCCTTTACGTCGTGAATCTGACACTACACTTCAACTCAGGCGGCATGTCCCGCCTCCGGCGAGCCTGAGATCCGATTCACCGCTGCCAAGCCCCCCCTTCTCAGGCCTCGTCGACCACTTTCACGGTTTCGAGGGTTTTATGGGCATTGCCGCCGGCGAGTTGTGTCGTTATGTGATCCGACCCACGTTGATTTACCTGGGCCGCCACAGCCAGACCGCAGAAACCCTGCTGCTGGGGGTTGCCGCCAGCCAATCGGAACTGGGCTCTGCCTTGCACGACAGGCGCGGCCACGGCCTGTATCGCATTACCGAACCGCGCCACAGGGCCCTGTGGGACGACTACCTGGCCCTCGACCCAGAGCGCGCCAGCCTGGTGCGTGGCCTCGCCAGCCAACATGCTTTCCTCAGCGGGCCGCAACTGGAGCTGACGGTCAACCTGCGCTACGCCACCGCCATTGCCTGGCTGCTGGTGGAGCAACATCGCCCCGAACTCCCCCAGCCCGACGACTTGCTCGCCATGGCCCGTATCTGGAAAGAAATTTTTCACCCCCAGGGCCGGCTGCGCGATTACACCCAGGCCTGGCAAACCTGTGTAAACCCAATGAATCAGGTCGCCTGTTGATCGGGCACTTTGCAAGATTCGGCAAAAATCGGCAATTTTGGTCGGATTGTCCTACAAAACCGCTCTATCTCCTACATTACAGCCTATAGCGCTGCGTTAATTTTATTGGTACTTTCCGCAGCGGTGATCACCTCGGAGTTCTAATAATGAAAAAAGTAATGCTCAAGACCACACTTAGCCTCGCCGTTGCCATGGCCTCTTCCCAACTGTTCGCCAGCGGCTTTGCCCTCAACGAACAAAGCGTCAGCGGTATGGGTACCGGTTTCGCAGGCCGTTCTTCTTCTGCCGATGATGCAAGCACTGTTTTTGGTAACCCTGCCGGTATGGCTCGCCTTGAAGGCCAGCAAGTCACCGGCGGTGTTGCAGCGATTGATGCGTCCACTGATATCAAAGATGTCAGCGGTCGCTCCCGCGGCACCAACAAGGGCGACATGGTCCCCTTCACGGCGGTACCGTTCGGCTTCTACACCAACAAACTCAATGACCAGTGGGCAGTCGGCTTTGGTGTGTACGCACCGTTCGGCCTGATTACCGACTACGAAAGCGGCTATCAGGGCCGTGGCTTTGGCAGCAAAAGTGAAGTGCAAGTCATCACTTTCCAGCCGACCGTCAGCTATGCCTTCAACGATCGGGTTTCCGTCGGTTTTGGCCCAACCTTCAACCGCATTGCCGGCACCCTGGAATCCGAGCTGACCCTCAACCCGGCCGTGCCAGATACCAAGATCAAGATCAAGGGTGACGATACTGCCATCGGCTTCAACGCCGGCGTATTGGTCCAGGCTACCGATACCACCCGCGTCGGCCTGACCTACCACTCGAAGGTCAAGTACAAGCTCGAAGGCCACACCGAAGTCAACGCGCCTACTGCGACCTCCAGCGCCCTGGCAACCGGCCGTTATGACGCGTCGCTGAAAATCGACACGCCTGAATCCTGGGATCTGTCGGTTACCCAAGACATGAACGACGCCTGGAAGCTGTATGCCGGTGCTACCTGGACTCGCTGGAGCCGTCTGAAGGACATCACCGTCAACAACAAAGGCGTGACAGCAGCCGGTGGCGGCCTCGCCCCAGGTCTTGTGGGCACCATCAAGGAAGACCAGAACTGGCACGACACCTGGGCTTATGCCGTGGGTACCTCGTACCAGTTGACCAAGCAGGTGGTGCTGCGTACCGGTTTGACCTTCGACCAGTCGCCAACCAACAACACTGATCGTTCGCCACGTATCCCTACCGGCGACCGGACCATCTTCAGTGTTGGCCTGGGCTATGCCGTCATGGATAACATGACCATCGACCTGGCCTACTCCTACCTCAAGGAAGAAGAAGTCAGCGTCAACCGCTCCAACGCTCTGGCAAGCTACAACGCCAAGTACAAAAACAGCGCCAACGGTTTTGGCCTGGGCATGACGTACAAGTTCTGATCCAACGCTGCATAAAAAAGCCCCGCACTCCTGCAAAGGAGGCGGGGCTTTTTAGTGGCCGATAATCAGGGCTTGGAAGCCAGCGCCTGCTCCACGGCCTCGATCAGTTCCGGACTGTCGGGTTTGGTCAGGCTGGAGAAGCTGGCGATCACCTTGCCCTGGCGGTCCACCACGTACTTGTAGAAATTCCACTTCGGCGCGTTGCTCTGCTCGGCCAGGACCTTGAACAGGTGTGCCGCATCCGGGCCCCTGACCTTCTGTGGCTCGGTCATGGTGAAGGTCACGCCGTAGTTCACATAGCAGACCTTGGCCGTCTCTTCGCCCGTCTTGGCTTCCTGCTTGAAGTCATCGGAAGGCACGCCAATCACTTCCAGGCCGTCGCCCTTGTAGCGCTGATACAACGCCTCCAGGCCTTTGAACTGCGGGGCAAACCCACAAAAGCTGGCGGTATTGACGATCACCAGGGGCTTACCTGCAAAGCGCTGGCACAGGTCGACGGACTCCTTGGCGCGTAACTTGGGCAATTGACCTTCGAGCAACGACGGACAATCGGCGGCCATGGCGACACCGCCAAAAGCCACCATCAGGGCAGGTACTGCAAGCCAGCGCTTCAACATGTCGAGGGTCCTTGGACAAAGTCAGGCAAGCAACTTAACAGATCGCCATGCCCAGTTGCATCAACGCCAGCCCGCTACGCTGCCAGCCCCACCAGGCCAGCAGCAACAGCGTCAGCAACCCGGCTGCGCCAAACCAGTATCCGATCGAATTCATGCTACCCCCATCTGCGCCTGCAGCCTTGCCACCGGTCGCTCACGCACCGGCCAGTTCAGGGCGGCCGCGACCAGGCTCAAGATAATCGCCACCTGCCAGATCAAATCGTAGTTGCCCGTTCGATCATAGACCACGCCCCCCAGCCAACCGCCCAGGAACGAACCTAGCTGGTGAAACAGGAACACAATCCCACCCAGCATCGACAGGTTTCTGACCCCGAACAAGGTCGCCACCGTACCGTTGGTCAGCGGCACAGTCGACAGCCACAAAAAGCCCATGGCCATGCCGAACAGGTAGGCGCTCATCTGTGTCACCGGCGCCCACAGGAACAGCACGATCACCACCGCCCGCAGCAGGTACAACGCCGTGAGCAAGCGTGGCTTGGACATCCGCCCACCGAGCCAGCCCGCCGTGTAGGTGCCGAAGATATTGAACAGGCCGATCAGCGCCAGCACCGTAGTGCCGACGGTCGCTGGCAGATGCTGATCCACCAGGTAGGCCGGCAAGTGCACGCCGATAAACACCACCTGGAAACCGCAGACAAAAAAACCAAAGGCCAGCAACCAGAACCCGGAATGGGAACAGGCTTCCTGCAGGGCCTCGCGCAGGGTTTGCTGGCCGGCCATGACCGGTAGCGGGCGGTCCTTGATCATCGTCACCAACGGCACAATCAGCGCCACCAGCAGGCCCAGCACCAGCAAGGCCGCGGACCAGCCCAGCCAGCCGATCAGGCCCAAGGTGCCCGGCAACATGGCGAACTGGCCGAAAGAGCCGGCAGCACTGGCGATGCCCATGGCCATACTGCGTTTTTCCGGGGCCACGGCACGCCCTACCACGCCGAGGATCACCGAGAACGAGGTACCGGACAGGCCGATACCAATCAGCAAGCCGGCACTCAGGGACAGCGACCACGCCGAATCAGACAAGCCCATGAACACCAGGCCCAAGGCATAGAGCACGCCACCGATCATCACCACTTTGGCCGCACCAAAGCGGTCGGCCAGGGCCCCGGTAAACGGCTGCGCCAGGCCCCAGATCAGGTTTTGCAAAGCGATGGCGAAGGCAAAGGTTTCACGGCCCCAGCCGAACTCGGCGCTCATGGGCGCCAGGAACAGGCCAAAGCCATGCCGTACGCCCAGGGAAAGAGCCAGGATCAGCGCACTCCCGACAAGAATCCAGCCACTGGTACGCCACATCGAGGTCATTATTATTCTCCGCCTGCGGGTATATACCCGCTTGTATTCGAACTAGCCCGCGTTTAAGCGAGTTCGTCCAGCAAGGCCAACAGGGTTTCGCGTTTTTGCACACCCAATTTATCGATCAATTTCTGCTGCGCCGCTTCCCAGGCCGGCAAAGCGGCCGTCAGGCGCTGCTTGCCTTCCTCCGTGAGCACTACCAGGCGATTGCGCAGGTCATCGCCCTCGACCAACCGTACCAGGCCTTCACCTTCCAGCACCCGCAGGTTACGCCCCAGGGTGCTGCGGTCCAGGCCCATGGCATCGGCCAGGCTGGAAATGCTCGGCTGGTCCAGGCGCTGCAGATTACACAGCAAGGAATACTGGGCGACGTTGATCCCGAAGCCATCGAGGGCGCCGTCGTAGTGCCTGCTGACGCCACGGGCGGCACGACGCAGGTTGGTGCATAAACATTGGGAGGCAAGCATGGAACGTGTATATACCCGCGATTAAGGAAATGCAAGAAAGTGTTACAGAGCCAGGCCGATCAACACTGCCACTTCGAGCAGCTCCAGCAAGGCGCCGGCCGTGTCACCGGTGGTGCCGCCCAGTCGATTGATCATCACTTGGCGCAGCCCCATAAAGCAGATGGCAGCGAGCAGGACGGCGATCCCACCGCTGAAACCACCGATCAACACACAGGCCAGACCGGTAAGGATCAGTACTTGTTGCCCGACAATCCGCGGCAAATGGTCGGCCAGCGCCTGGCCCAGCCCCCCGGCACGCACATAGCGAGTCGTGAGGAACAACGCCAGCAGCGAACCGCGACCGATCAATGGGGCGAGGATCAACGCAGCGCCGTTGTGTTGCTCGATTAGCGCTACCAGCGCGGTGAATTTGAGCAGCAGCACCAAGCCCAGGGTGACCACGGCAATCGGGCCGCTGCGCGGGTCCTTCATGATGGTCAGGGTGCGCTCGCGGTCGCCAAAGCCCCCCAGCCACGCATCGGCACTGTCCGCCAGGCCATCCAGGTGCAGGCCGCCACTGAGCAGCACCCACACCGTCAACAGCAGCGCCGCGTGCAACAGCAACGGCGCGCCCATCAACAGCGTGTTCAAGCCCCACAGCAGCAGCCCGAACAGCAGGCCCACCAACGGATAAAACAGCAGCGAACGCCCCAGTTCCTGCGGTTGCGGCATGCCTGGCAGGCGGATCGGCAGGCTGCTGAGAAACTGCAAGGCAATCCAGAATGGCAACATCAGGCGCCCTCGCTCAACACGCCATCGGCCTCGACCCGCAGGCTGAACAAGCCGCCGTGCCCCACCTCGACATTCAACAACTGCTCACGGGGCAAGCCACGGGCCTGGGCCAGCAATAAACGCATGACACCGCCATGGCTGATCAGCAGCACCCGTTGCCCGGCGTACAGCTGGTGCAGGCGCAGGACCGCACCGTGTACGCGCCGGGAAAACCCTTCGACAGGCTCGCCATCCGGCGGCGTAAAGCTATACGGGTCAGCCCAGAACAGCCCCAGTGCCTCGGCGTCGGTTTCCATCAACTTCGCCGCGCTCTGCCCTTCCCAGGCACCGAAATGCAGCTCCTGCAGATCCGGCTCCAAGCTCACCGGCAAATCCAGCCGTGCGCCCAACTCTTCAGCAAAACGCGCGCAACGCTGCAGCGGCGAACTGACCAGGCGATCCCACGGCCCGCGCGCCAGCACCGCCTCGCGCATCTGCGTCCAGCCCTTGGCAGTCAGCGCATCATCCAGGCTGCCGCGCAAGCCGCCGCCCAGTTCGGTTTCGCCATGGCGCAGCAGGTCCAGGTGCAAGGTCATGCCGGGCGATCCGCCACTGCCGCCTCAGCAAACGTCGCCATCTGCCCGTGCAACGCACAAGCCAGGCGCAACAGTGGCACCGCCAGCGCCGCGCCGCTGCCCTCGCCCAGCCGCAGGCCCAGCTCCAGCAGCGGCTCGGCTTGCAGGCTTTGCAGCACGTGGCGATGGCCCGGCTCGGCGCCCCGGTGGCCGAACAACAGCCATGGCCGGCACGACGGATTCAGACGCGTGGCGACCAGCGCCGCGACGCTGCAGATAAACCCGTCGACCAATACCACCACGCCCGCTTGGGCGCAGGCCAGATAAGCCCCCACCAACCCGGCAATCTCCAGGCCACCGAGGTTGAACAGGGTCTGCAACGGGTCACCGCGCTGCCCCGCATGCAATGCCAGCGCGCGCTCGATCACCGCCACTTTGTGGCTCACGCCCTGGGCATTCAGGCCGGTGCCGGGGCCGGTCAGGTCGCTGACCTGGCAATCGAGCAGCGCACAGGCCAGCGCGCTGGCGGCAGTGGTGTTGCCGATGCCCATTTCGCCGCCAATAAACAGCTGCGTACCGGCGTTGATCGCGCGCTGCACGCTGTCACGCCCCGCCGCCAAAGCCAGCCGTCCCTGGGCCTCGGTCATGGCCGCGCCCAGCACGAAGTTGGCCGTGCCTGGGGCGATATTCAGGTGGCGCACGCCCGGCAGGTCCAGCGATGGCGTGACAGTGCCCAGGTCCAACACTTCCAGCCGTGCATCCAGTTGGCGCGCCAACACGCTGATCGCCGCGCCACCACTGACGAAGTTATGCAGCATCTGCGCGGTGACTTCCTGGGGATAGGCCGAGACACCTTCCGCGACCACGCCGTGATCACCGGCAAAGATGCTGATCCACACGTGATCGACCGTCGGCTTGACCCGGCCCTGCAAACCGGCCAATTGCACCGCCAGCGCTTCCAGTTGGCCCAGGGATCCGGCGGGTTTGGTCAGTTGTTGCTGGCGGGCCAGCGCTTGTTCATAGGCCGCAGCGTCCAGCGCCTTGCAGGGGTCCAGCCACCAGGATTGGCTCATAACGCAGTACCTTTCAAAGTCAGGGGCAGGCCCGCAACGGTCAGCACGACACGCTGACAACGCTCGGCCAGGGCTTGATGCAGCCAACCGGCTTCATCCACGTAGCGGCGAGTCAATTCGCCCAGCGGCACGACACCCAGGCCGGTCTCGTTGCTGACAAAAATGATTTCCCCCGGCAGCGACGCCAGGCAGTCCAGCAGTTGTTCGCGCTCCACGCCCAGGCGCTGCGGGTCGTCGAGCATCAATAGGTTGGTGAGCCACAAGGTCAGGCAATCCACCAGCAGGCACTGGCCAGGGGCGGCGTGTTCGCGCAGGACCCGCGCCAGTTCCAGCGGCTCTTCGATCAGGCCCCAATGGCTTGGGCGACGTTGGCGATGCAGGGTCACGCGCGCATTCATTTCACCGTCCAGGGGTTGGCTGGTGGCGATATACGTGACAGGCATGGCGCTGTCGCTGGCGAGTTTTTCCGCCAGGCGGCTCTTGCCGGAACGGGCGCCGCCGAGGATCAGTTGCAACATGGTCAAACCCTCAAATGCCACATAACTGGCGCAGCAACCGGGTGTCCAGATGCTGCTCCACCAGGTCCGCCAGGCGCTCGATATCGCGCTCGCGCAGCCCGTGGTAATCCACCTCCTGCACATCCTGCAAACCGGCCCAGCGCAACAAGGCGCTGCACGCAGCGGGCGTTTCGAACAGGCCGTGCAGATAGGTGCCGAGGATCTGCCCGTCATCGCTACAGGCGCCGTCACTGCGCCCGTCATCCAGGCGTACCGCCGGCTGCTCCAGGGCCGTGCCACGGGTCACGCCCGCATGAATCTCATAACCGCTGACCGGCGCCTCTTCCAGCACCAGCCGGCCACGCACATTGCGCAGTTGTTTTTCGGCTTCCAGGGTGGTGCTGAACGCCAGCAGGCCCAGCCCCTCACTGGAGCCCGCAGAACCTTCCAGGCCGAGCGGATCGTGGACCTGCTCACCCAGCATCTGCAGGCCGCCGCAGATCCCCAGGACCTTGCCGCCGTAGCGCAAGTGCCGGGCGATCGCACGGTCCCAGCCATTGGCGCGCAGGTAGGCCAAATCGCTGCGCACGCTTTTCGAGCCGGGCAGGATGATCAGGTCGGCGGCAGGGATCGCCTGCCCCGGCCCGACAAACTGCAAATCCACCTGGGGATGCAGGCGCAAAGGGTCAAAGTCGGTGTGATTGCTGATGCGCGGCAATACCGGCACCACCACTTTGAGCACCTGCGCCGCCTTGTCGATCTGGCGCTGGTCGATGCCATCCTCGGCTTCCAGGTGCAGGTCCATCACATAGGGCAGCACGCCGACCACCGGTTTGCCGGTGCGCGCTTCAAGCCAATCGAGGCCCGGTTGCAGCAGCGCAATATCGCCGCGAAAGCGGTTGATGATAAAACCCTTGATCCGCGCCTGTTCCGATGGCGATAGCAACTCCAACGTGCCGACCAGGTGGGCGAATACCCCGCCGCGATTGATATCGGCAATCAGCAGTACCGGGCAGTCCACCGCTTCGGCGAACCCCATGTTGGCGATGTCGTTGGCCCGCAGATTGATCTCGGCCGGGGAGCCCGCGCCTTCGACCATCACCACTGGGTAGGCCGCACTCAAACGCGCATGGGAAGCCAGTACCGCCTGCATGGCGATGGCCTTGTAGTCGTGATAGGCCACGGCATTCATGCTGGTCACGGCATGGCCATGGATGATGACCTGGGAGCCGGTGTCGCTGTTGGGCTTGAGCAGCACCGGGTTCATATCGGTGTGCGGCGCCAGGTTGGCAGCCTGGGCCTGCACGGCCTGGGCACGGCCGATCTCGCCACCTTCTGCCGTGACGGCGCTGTTGAGCGCCATGTTCTGCGGCTTGAAGGGCACCACCGCCACGCCCTGGCGCACGACCCAGCGGCACAGTGCGGTCACCAGGGTGCTTTTGCCCGCATCGGAGGTGGTGCCTTGCACCATCAGGGTGGTCATGAGGCGTGTTTCCAGGCAGTCAGGGCTTGTTCAAGGCGCAGCCAATCGGCGTCGGTCCCGGGCAGGCCAAAACGCAGGCTGCTGTCGTGGACAAACAGGCGCAGCAAGATGCCGCGCTGGGCCATGAACTCATGCAACTGCTCGGCACGATCGGCGATCAGCCACTGGAACAGCGCACAACCGCCTTGCGGGCGCAGGCCATACTGGTCCAGCAGATTGAACAGACGCTGGCTGGCTTCCTCGCAGCGCTGGCGCTGCTGGGTGTGGCCGGCGCTGTCACGCAGGCAGACCTGGCCCAACTCCCGGGTCGGCCCGCTCACCGCCCATGGCCCGACCTGTTCGGCCAGCAGCTTGAGCAGCTTGCGCTCGGTCAGGACAAAGCCCAGGCGCACCCCGGCCAGGCCGAAAAACTTGCCGAAGGAGCGCAACACAATCAACCCCACTTGGTTAGCCTGGCTTGCCAGGCTCAAGTGCGGGGTGTTGTCCATAAAGGCTTCATCCACCACCAGCCAGCCACCGCGCTGGGCCAGCCGCGCATGCCAATCCAGCAGGCGCTGGGGGGTAAGGCTCAGGCCGGTTGGGTTATTGGGATTGACCACCACCAACACGTCGAGGCTGTCGAGGAAGAAGTCGACTTCCTGCTCCAGCACCTCACGCACGATGTAACCGGCGCGGCGCCAGGCTTCGGCATGCTCGGCATAGCACGGCGACAATACGCCGACCTTGCCCGCTCGGCGCAGGCGCGGCAGCAGTTGGATCGCCGCCTGGGAGCCCGCCACCGGCAACACCTGGGCGGCGCCGTAGTAGTCGCAGGCGGCCTGTTCCAGGCCGTCATCGGTCTCTGGCAAGCGCGCCCAGGCCCGTAACGGGATGGGTGGGATTGGCCAGGGCCAGGGCGCGAGGCCACTGGACAGGTCCAACCAGTCCTCCTGGGCGATGCCGTACTGCATCGCGGCTTTGCGCAGCCGGCCACCATGTTCAAGCATAGAATTGTGCCCCCGCGCACAGGATCAATACCCACAACCACACGCCGCGCTGCACCAGTTGCCAGCCACGCTCGATGGAATCGGCATCGGCTGGAGGCCCTTCACCCAGGACTGGACGCTGGTGCAATTCACCGTGATAAATCGCTGCACCGCCCAACTCGACGCCCAGGGCGCCCGCACCGGCGGCCATCACCGGGCCGGCATTCGGGCTGTCCCAGGTCGGGCCCTGGCGGCGCCAGCATGTGAGCGCCAGGCGCGTCTTGCCGAGCACAGCGTAGGTCAACGCGACCAGGCGCGCGGGAATGTAATTGAGCAGATCGTCAATTTTTGCCGCCGCCCAGCCGAAGCGTTCAAAGCGTTCGTTGCGATAGCCCCACATGGCATCCAGGGTATTACTCAGGCGGTACAACACCACGCCCGGCACCCCGGCCACGACAAACCAGAACAGCGCGGCGAACACCGCGTCGCTGCCGTTTTCCAGCACCGACTCGGTGGCGGCACGCGCCACTTCAGTGCTGTCCAGTTCGCTGGTCTGGCGACTGACCAGGTAACTGACGCGCGTACGCGCCTCGTCCAGGTCCCCACTGCGCAGGGCCTGGGCCACCGGCAACACGTGCTCCCCCAGGCTGCGCATGCCCAGGGCCAGGTACAACGCGAGGATCTCGATCACCCAGCCGAAGTAAGGCGCCCAGGACAATGCCGTGGCCAGCAAGGTCAGCGGTATCACGGTGATAAACCACGCGGTCACGCCATGGCTGCGCCAGCCGCGACCTGCGGAGTTGAAACGCTGCTCGATGCGCCCGGCAAAATTGCCGAACGCCACCAGCGGATGCCAGCGCCTGGGCTCGCCCAGCAGCGCATCCAGCGCCACTGCCGCGACACTCAGCAAGGCCACACTCATTGACTCACTCCCCAATAATTCTCATACAGCATGTCACTCAACGGACGCGGTTCGGTCCAGCCTTCGAGTTGCAACATCGGTGCCGGGTAGAACTCCGTCACCGGGCCCAGGCACAGCACGGCCAGCGGCTTGGCGCCAGGCGGCAGGCCGAGCAGGTCGGCCAGGTCCCGGGGTTCGAACAACGACACCCAGCCCATTCCCAGGCCTTCGGCGCGGGAGGCCAGCCACAGATTCTGGATCGCGCAGGACAGCGAGGCCAGGTCCATTTCCGGCAACGTGCGCCGGCCGAAGATATGCCGCTCGCGATCATCCATCAACGCTGCCACCAACACTTCGGCGCAGTCGTTGATGCCTTCGACCTTGAGCTTCATAAAGTCGTCCGAGCGCTCGCCCAAGGCGGCCGCGGTGCGGATGCGCTCGGTTTCCACCAACTGCTGGATCTGCCCACGCAGGTTGCGGTCGCTGATGCGGATAAAGCGCCAGGGCTGCATCAGGCCGACACTGGGGGCCTGGTGCGCGGCGTGCAGCAGGCGCTGGAGCAGTTCGGGAGCCACGGTGCCGCCGCTGAAGTGGCGCATGTCGCGGCGTTCGGCGATGGCGCGGTAGATGGCCTGGCGCTCGGCTGCGGGGAAGGCGTTGTCGGTCATGGCCCTATCGCGGGCAAGCCCGCGCCTACAGTTGCAATGCAATCCCCTGTGGGAGCTGGCTTGCCGGCGATAGCGGCGTCCCGCTCGGGCGCAAACAGCGCAGCCACCGCAGCCGGGTTCGACGGGAAATAAAAGTGCACATAGGAGGCCGTCATCCGCCCCTGGCGATACACCGCCTCGGCACCGCGCCCGCCATTGGGGCTCAGGCCACGGGCAATCGGCTGCCATTGCGTGCTGGTCAGGGAGTGATGATAGGTATGGCCGCGCAGCACGCCTTCCGGCAATTCCACCGTTTGCAGGGCCAGGGCCGCCAGGCGTTTCTGCATGACCGCATCGCCTTGCAACAGCCCCAGCAGTTCGGCGCGAGTGCCCTCGACATCGGTCAATGAGTCGAGCAAATAGAGCATGCCGCCACATTCGGCCAACAACGGCTTACCGGCAGCGTGATGGCCACGGATCGCCTGCAGCATCGCGGTGTTTTGCGACAACGCCTGATGATGCAGCTCGGGGTAACCACCGGGCAGATAGAGGCTATCGGCATCGGGCAACAGTTGGTCATGGATCGGCGAGAAGAAGCGCAACTCGGCGCCCATCGCCCGCAGCAAGTCGAGGCTCGCGCCATAGGTGAACGCGAAGGCTTCATCACGGGCCACGGCAATCCGCACCCCGGCCAGCAGTGGCTCGGCCTCGATCAGCTCGGGTGCGGCGAACTCCACCGGCGGTGGCAGCGCTACCTCGCAACTGCCAGCCAGGGCTTCGGCGGCCGCATCCAGACGCAGGTCCAGGTCGTTCAACTCGCTGGCCTGCACCAGGCCCAGGTGGCGGCTGGGCAACTCGATCCCGGTTTCCCGGGACAGTGCACCGTACCAACGCAGGCCTTCGGTCAGGCTGCCTTCAAGCAATTGCGCATGGCGCACGGTCCCGACGCGGTTGGCCAAGACCCCGGCGAACGGCAGGTCCGCCTGGTAACGCGCCAGCCCCAGCGCCAGGGCGCCAAAGGTCTGGGCCATGGCGGTGCCATCGATCACCGCCAGCACTGGCACACCAAAGTGGCGCGCCAGGTCGGCGCTGGAGGGGGTGCCGTCAAACAGCCCCATCACGCCCTCGATCAGGATCAGGTCCGCCTCCCCCGCGGCTTCCCACAACAAACGGCGACTTTCCTGCTCGCCCACCATCCACATGTCCAATTGATAGACCGGCGCGCCACTGGCGCGCTCATGGATCATCGGGTCGAGAAAGTCCGGGCCGCATTTGAATACCCGGACCTTGCGCCCCAGGTTGCGGTGCAACCGGGCCAGGGCGGCGGTGACAGTGGTTTTGCCCTGGCCTGACGCCGGTGCGGCGATCAGTACGGCTGGGCAATGGCGCGACTGATTCAAAGTTCGATGCCTTTCTGTGCCTTGATACCGGCCTGAAACGCGTGCTTGAGCATGCCCATTTCGGTCACGGTGTCGGCCATTTCAATCAGTTCTGGCTTGGCGCCACGACCGGTGACCAGCACGTGCTGCATCGGTGGCCGGGCTTGCAGGTCGCTCAACACCTGGTCCAGGTCGAGGTAGCCGTGCTTGAGCGCGATGTTCAGCTCATCCAGCACCACCAGGCCGATGGAAGGGTCCTGCAACATTTCCCGGGAGACTTGCCAGGCCGCTTCGGCGGCGGCGATATCGCGCTGGCGGTCCTGGGTTTCCCAGGTGAAGCCCTCGCCCATCACATGAAACCGCACCTGCTCGGGGAAACGGCGGAAGAACAGTTCTTCACCGGTGCTGTTACGGCCCTTGATGAACTGCACTACGCCGCATTGCATGCCGTGCCCCATGGCGCGGGCCAGCATGCCAAACGCCGAACTGCTCTTGCCTTTGCCATTGCCGGTCAATACCAGCAGCAAACCGCATTCATTCGGTGAATTGGCAATGCGCTCATCAATCACCGCTTTTTTGCGCAGCATGCGCGCCAGGTGGCGTTCGTCACGATCAGGGGAATCAGTCATGGCAGCTCTCCGTTGGGGCTGGACAAAAACGGCGGGCAGGAAAAGACAATTTCTATGAAGCCAAGCATCGCCCACCGTGATGCTGTTGGATGAATCAGGCCGGTCTCCGGGCTCATGAGTGGCGCCCTGTTGACCAGGGCGGGCCGACGATGCGCCTTCCCATATCGCACGCGATACAGTGGCAAAAGCAGCGTCTTGACTCATTTACCGTTGCGGGGGCAGCGCCGGGATCGTGGCCGCACTGTAGAAAAGTGCGCGCCCTCACCGGCTTCCCTGTTTCACTCGATCGACGCGTACGCCACAGAGCACCTGAAACAAGCGGCGAAGGTTAGTGGGTTGGGGGTACAGCGTCAATTAAAGCCGGCCACGCACTTGAACCATCGCCACGGGCCGTACCTCTATGACTACAGGCATTGAGGAGAAAAACATGCACAAGACCCGACTCGCCGTACTGATCATGGCCGCAGGCGCACTCGCCGCCTGCGGGGAAAGCTCAACGTTGCAGGTGTCCGACGGCACCGGGCCTTCGCCCAAGCTGCCGGAACCTAACAAAACCCTGATCCCCACCGTCAACATCGCCCCGGCCGTTGGCTGGCCCGATGGCGCCAAGCCCCAGGCCGCCGCGGGTACCCAGGTCGGCGCCTTCGCCGAAGGCCTGGACCACCCGCGCTGGCTGTATGTATTGCCCAATGGCGATGTGCTGGTGGCCGAGACCAACGCGCCGCCCAAGCCGGATGACTCCAAGGGCATTCGCGGCTGGGTCATGGAAAAGGTCATGGGCCGCGCCGGCGCGGGTGTGCCCAGCCCTAACCGCATCACCCTGCTGCGCGATGCCGACCATGATGGCGTGGCAGAAACCCGCACGGTCTTCCTGGAAAACCTCAACTCGCCCTTTGGCATGACCCTGGTGGGCAACGATCTGTATGTGGCTGATTCGGACAAGCTGCTGCGCTTCCCTTATCAACCGGGGGAAACCGCGATCAAGGCGCCAGGCACCAAGGTCATCGACCTGCCGGGCGGCCCGCTGAACCACCACTGGACGAAAAACGTGGTGGCCAGCAAGGATGGCAGCAAGTTGTATGTGAGCGTGGGCTCTAACAGCAACGTCGGCGAAAACGGCCTGGAAGCCGAACAGGGCCGCGCTGCGATCTGGGAAGTCGATAGGGCCAGCGGCAAACAGCGGATTTTTGCCTCCGGCCTGCGCAACCCCAACGGCATGGCCTGGGAGCCGCAAAGCGGCAAGCTGTGGACGGCGGTCAACGAGCGCGATGAAATCGGCAGCGACCTGGTGCCGGACTACATCACCTCGGTCAAGGATGGCGGCTTCTATGGCTGGCCGTTCAGTTACTACGGCCAACATGTGGATGTACGGGTCACGCCGCAGGACCCGGACCTGGTGGCCAAGGCCATCGCGCCGGACTACGCCGTCGGGCCACACACCGCGTCCCTGGGCCTGACCTTCGCAGAAGGCAACACGCTACCGGCACAATTTAGCCATGGCGCGTTTATCGGCCAGCATGGCTCGTGGAATCGCAAGCCGCACAGTGGCTACAAGGTGATCTTTGTGCCGTTCGAAGGCGGCAAGCCGAAGGGGCAACCGGTGGATGTGCTGACCGGGTTTCTCAACAGTGATGAGAAAGCCATGGGGCGGCCGGTGGGGGTGGTGATCGACCAGCAAGGCGGGCTGTTGGTGGCGGATGATGTGGGGAATAAGGTGTGGCGGGTGTCGGCTGTTAAATAAATAATTTGCCTCCCCAAAAAACAACTGTGGGAGCGGGCTTGCCCGCGATGGCGGTGGATCAGCCAGGAATCTATCCACTGATACACCGCCATCGCGAGCAAGCCCGCTCCCACATTTTTTATCGGTGCAGGTCTTAAGGGTTACGCGCCAGGTGCTCGGCCGGCAACACGCGCTTGGCGCTCAGGTAGGCATTCTGCCAATAGGCCTTGGACAAGGTATCAAGCTTCACCGTACCGCCAGTTTGTGGCGCATGGACGAAGCGCCCTTCCCCTACATAGATGCCGGCATGGCTGACCTGCGAACCACCGCCCGTGGCAAAAAACAGCAGGTCGCCGGTTTGCAGCGCATCTTCACGCACGTCCTGGGCACGCATCACGATCAACTCGCGAGTGGTGCGCGGCAGCGAGATGCCAGCAGCATCGCGGTAGACAAAACCAATCAGGCCGCTGCAATCAAACCCCGAGTCCGGCGTGTTGCCGCCCCAGCGATAAGGCGTGCCGACCAGGCCCAAGGCGCGAAACAGCACATCTTCGGCAACCGGCGAAAAGTTCTGGGTGGTGTAGTTGAATACCGGCTTGGGCTTGACGGCCACAGGCGCAGGTGGAGGACGGCTGGCGCAGGCACTGAGCAGCGCGGCGCAGACAAGAAGAATTAGGCGGGCCGAGGTCGACATGGGCAGAACAATCCTGATCTGGATGCGGCTTTCGCTGCCGAACGCTGAAAACTAGACCGCGCAAGCAAGCTTGCGCGGTCAGGTTCGCAACAATATCTCAGGATTCTAGCGGTTACGCGTCAAACTTCAAGTATCACTTTAAGTTTACTTGCGAGCGGTAACGGTAGTCGGGGCCATCGCCAGTGCGCGCTTGGCTTCGATGAAGGTTTTGCTCCAGTAGCTGTCGCCCAGCTTATCGACCCGCACCCCACCGCTGCGGCGGCTGCTGGAGTGGATGAACTGGTCATCACCCAGGTAGATACCGGCGTGGCTGACACGACCACGGCCATTGGTACTGAAGAAAAGCAGATCGCCAGGCTTGAGGTTGTTCCGTGCGACCAACGGTGCATCCACGTTGATCATTTCGCGGGTGGAGCGCGGCAGGTTCATGCCAGCTTCTTCACGAAACAGATAACCGATAAAACCGCTGCAGTCGAAACCGGCTTCGGAAGTACCGCCGAAACGGTAGCGGGTACCGATCAGGGACATGCCGCGTTCGAGGATGCTGTCGGCCAGCAGTGGCAACTGATAAGGCTTGCTGTCGGCGAACTGGGCCAGTTCTTTTTCGGTCGCCACCTCTTCTTCATAAACAGAAGAAGACTGTGTTGCGACGAATTTGGCTTGATGTTGTTGCTGTGGCTTTTGCTGCTCTACCACCTGCTGGGGGTGGGTGGCGCAACCAAACAACAGGGTAACGAGTGCGAGAGGCACGAGGGGTGCGAAGCGATTTAGCATGGGCACGACCGTGGCTGATATGTAAAGAAGTCGAGACTATGCCTTCTATGACATCGATTTGCAAATTCAATCGTGATCTATGTGACTTCTTGTTTGACCTATGTCATCTAAGCCCTTAAACCCCATTTAGAGCCTTTTGCGTGGCCAGAGCGGCCCAAACGCAGGTTTTCTGGCGCCTGGAATTTGCCAGAAGCCCCGGTTTCAAAGGGCTGGCTACCAGCCGAGGGTCTCTTTGAGAAAGGGGATGGTGAGCTTGCGCTGGGCCTGCAGGGAGGCCTGGTCGAGCTGTTCGAGCAGGTCGAACAACGCGCTCATGCTGCGGGTGCCACGGGTAAGGATGAAATGCCCGACTTCATCGGTCAGGTGCAGGCCACGGCGCGATGCGCGTAGTTGCAAGGCACGCAGCTTGTCTTCATCGGACAACGGACGCATCTGGAAGATCAGCGCCAGGGTCAGCCGCGACTTCAGGTCCGCCAGCTTGACCGGCAGCTCCCGAGGCGAGGTTGACGCGGCAATCAACAGGCGCCGACCGCTGTCGCGCAGGCGGTTGAACAGATGGAACAGCGCTTCTTCCCAGTCCGCCCTGCCGGCGACCGCTTGCAGGTCATCCAGGCACACCAGTTCGTATTGCTCGAGGTTGTCGAGGATGCCGATGCCACGGTCCAGCAGTTCGGCCAACGGCAGGTACACCGCCGGTTCACCCAACTGCTCAAAGCGCAGGCAGGCTGCCTGCAACAGGTGGGTACGCCCCACGCCGTCCTTACCCCAGAGGTAGATCAGGCTTTCCGTCCACCCGGCGTCGGCTTCGCAGAGCCGCTCGACATAGCCGAGTGCAGCGGCATTGGCGCCTGGGTAGTAATTGATGAAGGTAGCGTCGTCACGCAGACGCACACCTAGGGGCAGCTGAATCGGTTTCATGCTGACTGAACGGCTCCAATCGAACCGTTAGTGGCCTCTGTGAAAAGTTTGCAAAGTTTATACCCGTGACGCCGGGCGCACAATGCAACAGACCACAAGCAAAATCAAAGGTTTGCGTTAACTCATTGGATTTTTTGGAGATTGTTTGACGCGATGGCTAAATGCCAAGCCCTGAAGACAACAAACCCGGCCTTGCGCCGGGTTTGTGATCAGCCTTACAACTGAGGGTCATCCGCGCCCGTGTACACGTCCGAATCCTTGTACACATCATGCACATGGCGCACCAGCACCATGATCACCGCCGCCACCGGCAGCGCCAGCAGGATGCCGGTAAAGCCGAACAGCTCGCCGCCCGCCAGGATCGCAAAGATCACGGCCACCGGGTGCAGGCCGATACGGTCGCCCACCAGCAACGGTGTCAACACCATGCCTTCCAGCGCCTGACCGACCATGAACACCGCGACAATCCCCAGCATCGGGTACAAGTCGCCGCCAAACTGGAACAGGCCGGCCACCAGCGCCGCGCCAATCCCGATGACAAAGCCCATGTACGGCACAATCGCCGCCAGGCCGGCAATCATGCCGATCAACAGGCCGAGTTCCAGGCCAATCGCCATTAGCCCGCCAGCATAGATAATCCCCAACGCCACCATCACCAACAACTGCCCACGAACGAAGGCACCCAGCACCTCGTGGCACTCCCCGGCCAGGGACACGATGCGCTCCTCACGATCACGGGGCAGCAGGCTGCGGATCTTGGCGATCATGATGTCCCAGTCGCGCAGCAGGTAGAACGCCACCACCGGGATCAGCACCAGGTTGGTCAGCCAGCCGATCAAGGCCAGGCTGGAGGCCGTGGCCTGGCTGAGAATGACCCCGACGATATCGGTGGTCTGGCCCATGTGCTCGCTGATCGCGGCCTTGACCTTGTCGAACTTCCAGAAGCCATCGGCCAGGCCAAGCTTGGACTGCGCCCAGGGCATGGCTGTGTGTTGCAGCCAGTCGAGCATCTGCGGTGCCAGCTCATATAGGCGGACCAGCTGCTTGGCCAGCATCGGCACCAGCACCAGCAACAGCGCCATGACGATCAGGGTAAACAGCGCAAATACCGCCACCACCCCCCAGGTTCGCGACAAGCCGGCCTTTTCCAGGCGATCCACCACCGGATCGAACAGATAGGCCAACAGCAACGCGACCAGGAACGGCGTCAGGATCGAATGCAGCAAGAACACAAAGACGCACAGCAGGACAATCCCGCCAAGCCACACCCAACGACGCGTATCCGCCATAAACCACTCCATCTGTCATTTGCTTCTATATAAGGAAGAACATTTACCAACGAAAACGCAGTTGCGGCTCAGGCTCGGCTGGCGGCAGCGGCGCAGGTGCAACCCCCTCGGCCACGGGCGGCTGTACAGGCTGCGGCGCAAGTGCCTCACCGGCGGGCACTTCCTGCAACTTGGCCAGGCTCAACTGGCTGCGCAGTTGCTCGCTGCTGCCATTGACCCGATAGACGATCCGATCGCCATCCACCCGCTGCAACTGCGCGCCAAAAGGTTCCAGCAGATGACCGAGGGCGGCGTAGCGTTCCAGGGTCATGCCTTGCACTTGCAGCAACTGCTCGCTGGACACCCCGGCTTTTACCGCAAAACGGGGAGCAAGACGCTCACTGACCGCCAGCAACACGGCATCAGCCAAGGCAGCCGTGTCAGCGCCCTGTACGTTGCCCTGCTCGGCTTTGTCACCCAGCCACAGGCGCCATTTTGCTTGCCATTGGCCCGCCTCTTCACGGGCGTGCACCGCCAGCAGGGCATCGGCGCCATAACGTTCGGAGGCCGAACGCAGGGGCGCGGGATCTGCACTTTCAAGATTAGGCGCGGTGGCAACGATCTGTTCATCGAGATCACCCAGTGGCAGGCGCAACGGCAAGCCGCGATGCTGGGCTGCACGACGCAGTGGCTCGGCCGCCGACTGGCCATCCCCCACCAGGCTGCTGCCTTCAGTGGAATCGTTCAGCCACCAGCCAAGGATCGACGGCCGATTGTTGCCCCACAACGCCAGGCCGGCATCGCGCAGGGCGCGGTCGGTGCTGACCGGGTCGAAATCCACTTGCAGGCTTTCCGGGGGGCCCGCGTCGTAGCCGTACTGGCTGATGATCTGTTGCGGATCCTTGCGGATCGCTGCCAGGCCAGGACCCTCGGCGGCCTTGGCGTCGCCGGTCAGGCGGATCACCAGGGTTTGCAGGGCTCGCTGGGTGGCTTGTTCACGCTCTTGCGGCGCCTGGCTGCTGACAGGCTCCAGCACTTGATAGAGGCCATTGAGGGTTTCGGCATGACTCGCCAGGCTGACCAACGACAAACAGCCGACAAAAAAGTATCTACTCAGACCCATGAAAAAAGATTCCCGAACGACAAAAAAGCGGCTGGAACAGACCGCGTGAAGAAGGTTAAGCAAGGCTGTGACCACAGCGACCGGCAAAACATTCACAAGGCCCCGGTAAGTTTTCGTACTGTCATAACGATAGCGGGTTAAAGGCTATACCTTAATACAGGCGATCGCGGCGCCGATTAAGGTTTTTTTAGCACCATATGCCTCTGCCCGTCGGCCCGAGGATGGCCGCTGCCCCTCAAGCCTGATAAAATCGCGCGCCTTCGCAGACCGTCAACGGCTGGGCGTCCTGAAGTGTTCAACTTCCGTACCCCCACCGCATCGGTCGTTACCCCTGAATCCCCCCCTAAAGGCCTGGATCATGAGCAAGCAACCCTCCCTGAGCTACAAGGACGCCGGTGTAGACATCGACGCCGGTGAAGCATTGGTCGAACGCATCAAGAGCGTCGCCAAGCGCACTGCGCGCCCCGAAGTCATGGGCGGCCTGGGCGGTTTCGGCGCCCTCTGCGAGATCCCGGCCGGCTACAAGCAGCCTGTGCTGGTCTCCGGCACCGACGGCGTGGGCACCAAGCTGCGCCTGGCGCTGAACCTGAACAAGCACGACACCATCGGCATCGACCTGGTAGCCATGTGCGTCAACGACCTGGTGGTGTGCGGCGCCGAGCCGCTGTTCTTCCTCGACTACTACGCCACCGGCAAGCTGAACGTGGACACCGCTGCACAAGTGGTCACCGGTATCGGCGCTGGCTGTGAGCTGTCGGGTTGCTCCCTGGTCGGCGGCGAAACCGCTGAAATGCCGGGCATGTACGAAGGCGAAGACTACGACCTGGCCGGCTTCTGCGTCGGCGTTGTAGAAAAAGCCGAGATCATCGACGGTTCCAAGGTGGCCGCTGGCGACGCCCTGCTGGCCCTGCCATCGTCCGGCCCGCACTCCAACGGCTACTCGCTGATCCGCAAGATCATCGAAGTGTCCGGTGCCGACATCGAAAACACCCAACTCGACGGCAAGCCCTTGACCGACCTGCTGATGGCCCCGACCCGCATCTACGTCAAGCCATTGCTCAAGCTGATCAAGGACACTGGCGCCGTCAAGGCCATGGCCCACATCACCGGTGGCGGCCTGCTGGACAACATCCCGCGCGTGCTGCCAAAAGGCGCCCAGGCCATCGTCGACGTGGCCAGCTGGCAGCGCCCGGCGGTCTTCGACTGGCTGCAAGAGCAAGGCAACGTCAATGAAACCGAGATGCACCGCGTGCTGAACTGCGGCGTGGGCATGGTCATCTGCGTGGCTCAAGAACACGTGGAAACTGCGCTGAACGTACTGCGTGAAGCCGGCGAGCAGCCATGGGTGATCGGCCAGATCGCCACCGCTGCCGAAGGTGCTGCCCAGGTTGAACTGAAGAACCTCAAGGCTCACTGATGCCAGCAACCTGTGATGTCGTGGTGCTGCTTTCCGGCACCGGCAGTAACTTGCAGGCCCTGATCGATAGCACGCGCGCCGGCGACAGCCCGGTGCGCATCGCTGCGGTGATTTCCAACCGCAGCGACGCCTACGGCCTGCAACGCGCCCAGGACGCGGGTATCGATACCCGCTCCCTGGATCACAAGGCGTTCGACGGTCGCGAGGCCTTCGATGCAGCCTTGATCGAACTGATCGACGCCTTCAATCCCAAGCTCGTGGTCCTCGCCGGTTTCATGCGCATTCTCAGCGCTGACTTCGTGCGCCACTACCAGGGGCGCCTGCTGAATATCCACCCTTCCCTGCTGCCCAAATACAAAGGGTTACATACCCACCAACGGGCCCTTGAGGCCGGAGATACAGAGCACGGCTGCAGCGTGCACTTTGTCACCGAGGAACTCGATGGCGGGCCTCTGGTCGTACAGGCAGTAGTTCCGGTAGAGTCTGCTGACTCGGCGCAGAGCCTTGCGCAACGGGTTCACACCCAGGAACACAGGATTTACCCGCTGGCGGTTCGCTGGTTTGCCGAAGGACGCTTGGTGCTCGGTGAACAAGGTGCATTGTTGGACGGCCAGTTACTTGCGGCCAGCGGCCACTTGATTCGTACCTAGGAGATTTTATGCGTCGTGCCCTGCTCTTCGCTTTTGCTCTGCTTGCCCTGCCTACCGTGCACGCGGCAGATCTACAGCCTTTCTCCGCCAGCTACACCGCCGACTGGAAGCAGTTGCCCATGAGTGGCCAGGCCTCCCGCAGCCTGGAAAGCACCGGTAACGGCGTCTGGAAGCTCAGCTTCAAGGCCTCGATGATGATCGCCAGCCTGACGGAAGAAAGCACCCTGACCCTGGACAAGGACACCCTGCTGCCCCAGTCCTACCACTTTGAACGTGGTGGCCTGGGCAAAGCCAAGAAGGCCGACCTGGACTTCGACTGGACCGCCAAGATGGTCACCGGTACCGATCGCGGCGACGCGGTCAAGATCCCACTGAACCGCGGTATGGTCGATAAATCCACCTACCAGTTGGCCCTGCAGCATGACGTAGCGGCCGGCAAGAAAACCATGAGTTACCAGGTAGTGGATGACGGCGAAGTCGAGACCTATGACTTCCGCGTACTGGGCACCGAGAAAGTCGACACCAAGGCCGGCAAGATCGATGCCATCAAGGTTGAGCGCGTGCGCGATCCGACGCAAAGCAAGCGCACCACGGTGATGTGGTTTGCCAAGGATTGGGACTACCTGCTGGTTCGCCTGCAACAAGTCGAAACCGACGGTAAGGAATACAACATCATGCTGTTGGACGGTACGGTCAATGGCAAGGCTGTGAAAGGCAGCTGATCGTTGATTGATTGAAAGAGCCCCGCTAACTGCGGGGCTTTTTTTCGCCCGCATTTTTTCATGGATGGCTGATACCGCTATCGCCGGCAAGCCGGCTCCTACAGGTCTAAACAGCCTAACCAACATGAAACTTTTGTCATAAACCGCCCCCTCCTGCGACGCAATGTCGCGGTTTACGGGGCCTGGAGCATTGTTGCGGGTACTGCAATGAATTGTTGCACGCAAAGTCAGTTTACTTAGCAAGCTAACAAAATATATAACAAAGGCCTGCGACGCCTTGCCGCAGATCAACCAGAGACTGGAGCAAGCAGATGACAGTAAAAGTAACTGAACGCGACGATGCCCATATGTCCCACGAAGCCCTGGCCCACGGCATTCATATCTGGGATGTGCATCAACAAGACCTGCTGGTAGGCATGTTTCACAACGAGTGCGACGCCCACAATTATAAAAGCGAGCTCGAAACCCTCGAAATGAAACGCCAGGCATCCAGCTCCTGACTCACTGGAATGCTATGGGCCGCTCCGTGGCTATGACCCCGGAGGTGGAAGTGATTGTGGCGAGCGGGCTTGTTGTGGCGAGCGGGCTTGCCCCGCGCTGGACTGCGAAGCAGGCCCAATAAGGCCACCGCGATCTTTAAGTTACAACGGTGAGCTTACGTTTTGGGGCCGCTTCGCAGCCCAGCGCGGGCAAGCCCGCTCGCCACAACAAGCCCGCCTGCCACAATAGCCCCGCTTACAACCGCAAGGTTGTTACCACATCAGATCATCAGGGATCTGGTACGCGGCGTATGGATCATCCTCATCCGGCACCTGGGTCTCGGTGAGGATGTTGAGCTGGACGATGCGCTCAGGCGCGCGCTCCTGGATTTTCAGGGCGGCCTCCCGTGGAATCACTTCGTAACTACCGCCATGGTGGACAATCGCCAACGAGCCGTTGCTCAGCTTGTTGCGCATCAAGGTGTTGACCGACAGGCGCTTGACCTTCTTGTCGTCAACAAAGTTGTAGTAGTCCTCGGTGGTCAGCTTGGGCAGGCGCGAGGTCTCGATCAATTGCTTGACCTGCGCGGCACGGGCCTTGGCCTCGACCTTTTCCTGCTGCTGACGGTTGAGCTCCTGGTCGCGCTTGACCTTCTCGGCCTGCGCTTCCAGGGCCAGGCGCTGCTGGGTGTCATCGGCCTGGGCCTGGCCTTTGTGAACCAGGCGCTGCTGCTTCTGCTTGTCTTTGCCGACCTGCTTGGCCTGCTTCTGATTGACCAGGCCTGCTTTGAGCAACTGGTCGCGAAGGGAAATGCTCATGGTGCTTACTCACTTAGGCAACTGCTCAACCGCAGTTGGACACATTCTTTTCCTGGCGTTTGGCTTCACCCCACAGGGCGTCCAACTCTTCGAGGGTGCAATCTTCCATGGGACGGTGGGTGTCGCGCAATGCCTGTTCGATAAATCGGAATCGCCTTTCGAATTTGGCATTGGCACCGCGCAGGGCGGTTTCCGGGTCCACCTTGAGGTGCCGGGCCAGGTTGACCGCCGCAAACAGCAGGTCACCGACTTCATCGGCAATCGCTGCCGGGTCGTTGTCGGCCATGGCTTCGAGCACCTCATCGAGCTCTTCACGCACGTTATCCACCACCGGTAACGCCGCTGGCCAGTCAAAGCCTACCTGGCTCGCGCGTTTTTGCAATTTGGCCGCACGGGACAGTGACGGCAAGGCGCTGGGCACGTCATCGAGCAGGGACAGTTGCTCGGGGGCGTCAGACTTTTCTGCGCGCTCCTGCGCCTTGATGGCTTCCCAGCGCTCCTTGACCTGTTCTTCACTTAACTGAGGGATATCCAGCGGCGCATACAGGTCTCCGGTGGGGAACACATGGGGATGCCGGCGAATCAGCTTGCGGGTGATGCTGTCGACCACCCCGGCGAACTCGAAGCGCCCTTCTTCCCGGGCCAATTGGCTGTAATACACCACCTGGAACAACAGGTCGCCCAACTCGCCTTGCAGATGATCAAAATCCCCGCGCTCGATGGCGTCGGCGACTTCGTAGGCTTCTTCCAGGGTATGGGGCACGATGCTGGCGTAGGTTTGCTTGATGTCCCACGGGCAACCATATTGCGGGTCGCGCAGGCGGTTCATCAGGTGCAGCAGGTCTTCAAGTGAATACATCGGTCAATCTCTGTCCGCTGAAATGGTCATGCCACCGATCAATGTGGGAGCCGGGCTTGCCCGCGATGCAAGCGCCTCGGTGTGCCTGGCAGACCGAGTCGATGCGATCGCAGGCAAGCCAGCTCCCACACAAGCCGGCTCCAACAAGGGATCAGGTCATGGCGTGCGGTTACGCCGCGTCTCGATGATGTTCGGCAACTGGGAGATACGCCCCAGCAACCGCCCCAACGCGTCCAGCCCCGGAATCTCGATGGTCAGGGACATCAGTGCAGTGTTGTCCTCTTTGTTCGAGCGGGTATTGACTGCCAGTACGTTGATCCGCTCATTGAGCAGCACTTGCGAAACGTCCCGCAGCAGACCCGAGCGGTCGTAGGCACGGATGATGATGTCCACCGGGTAGGTGAGCACCGGCACCGGCCCCCAACTGACCTGGATGATCCGCTCCGGCTCACGCCCGCCCAACTGCAGCACCGAGGCGCAGTCCTGGCGGTGAATGCTCACCCCACGGCCCTGGGTGATGTAGCCGACGATGGCATCGCCCGGCAACGGCTGGCAGCAGCCAGCCATCTGGGTCATCAGGTTGCCTACGCCCTGGATCTGGATATCGCCGCGCTTGCCCGGCTTGTAGCCGGTGGCCTTGCGTGGGATCAGTTCCAGTTGCTCGCTGCCACGCTCCGGTTCCACCAGTTGCTGGGCCAGGTTGACCAACTGCGCCAGGCGCAGGTCGCCGGCACCGAGGGCAGCGAACATGTCTTCGGCAATCTTCATGTTGGCCTTTTCGGCCAACTTGTCGAAATCCACCTGGGGCAGGCCCAGGCGCCCCAGCTCGCGCTCGAGCAAGGTCTTGCCGGCGGCGACGTTCTGGTCCCGCGCCTGCAGCTTGAACCAGTGGACAATCTTCGCCCGCGCACGCGACGTGGTGATGTAGCCCAGGTTCGGGTTCAGCCAGTCGCGGCTCGGCGTACCGTGCTTGCTGGTGATGATCTCGACCTGCTCACCGGTCTGCAGGCTGTAGTTGAGCGGCACGATCCGCCCGTTGATCTTGGCGCCACGGCAGTTGTGGCCGATCTCGGTGTGCACGCGGTAGGCAAAGTCCAGCGGCGTCGCACCCTTGGGCAAGTCGATGGCGTGGCCGTCGGGGGTGAAGATGTAGACCCGGTCGGGCTCGATATCCACCCGCAGTTGCTCGGCCAGGCCGCCGATATCGCCCAGTTCTTCGTGCCATTCCAGTACTTGGCGCAGCCAGGAGATTTTCTCTTCGTACTGGTTGGAGCCCGACTTGACGTCGGTACCCTTGTAGCGCCAGTGCGCACACACGCCCAACTCTGCCTCTTCGTGCATGGCGTGGGTACGGATCTGCACTTCCAGCACCTTGCCCTCGGGGCCGATCACCGCCGTGTGCAGCGAGCGGTAGCCGTTCTCCTTGGGGTTGGCGATGTAGTCGTCGAACTCTTTGGGAATGTGCCGCCACAGCGTATGAACGATACCCAGCGCGGTGTAGCAGTCGCGCATTTCCGGCACCAGCACACGCACGGCGCGCACGTCGTAGATCTGGCTGAAGGCCAGGCCCTTGCGCTGCATTTTGCGCCAGATCGAATAGATGTGCTTTGCCCGGCCGCTGATATCGGCTTCGACACCGGTAGCCTGCAATTCCGAGCGCAACTGGCCCATCACATCGCTGATGAAACGCTCACGATCCAGCCGCCGCTCGTGCAGCAGGGTCGCGATCTGTTTGTATTGATCGGGCTCCAGGTAGCGGAAGGACAAGTCCTCCAGCTCCCACTTGATATGGCCGATGCCCAGGCGGTGAGCCAGGGGCGCGTAAATATCGAAGACCTCACGGGCGACGCGATTGCGCTTTTCGTCATCGGCGGTTTTCACCGCACGGATCGCGCAGGTGCGCTCGGCCAGCTTGATCAGCGCGACGCGTACGTCGTCGACCATCGCCACCAGCATCTTGCGCAGGTTTTCCACCTGGCCCTGGGTGCCGAGCACCATCGACTGGCGCGGGCTGAGGCTGGCGCTGATCGCAGCCATACGCAACACGCCATCGATCAGCTTGGCCACCACCGCGCCGAAACGCTGGCTGACCAGCGGCAACGCAATATGCCCTTCGCGCACACCGCGATAGAGCACCGCGGCGATCAGCGAATCCTGGTCCAGCTTGAGGTCGGCGAGGATCTCGGCGATTTCAAGCCCGGTGCGAAAACTGGATGTTCCTTCGGCCCAGAGGTTCTTGGCCGCATTGTCTTGCTGTTCTGCCTCGCGAGCGAACTCGCAGGCGGCTTTCAAGGCTTCACGGTCCAGTGCCGGATCGACACTGATGGCATGATCCAGCCATGCCTCGAGATTGATACTGCCGTCGGTGTTGATCGGCTGGTGTGCTCTCACCTGTACCATCTTGCTTACCTTCCCTACGACGCGCCTGTAGCGCGTCAAAATCGCTGACCCTTGTAACGCGAACTCCCTGGCAGGTCACAGGCCTTGGAGAACGCAGGCCAGTCGGACTAAGCGAGCATCCTAGCTCGCTTCAAATAACGCCATCGCCTCGACATGCGCAGTTTGCGGAAACATATCGAGGATCCCGGCACGTTTTAGCCGGTAGCCTTGCTTGACCAACTCGACAGTGTCCCGCGCCAGCGTGGCTGGATTGCAGGACACATACACCAGGCGATCAGCCCCCAGAGTGGCGAGCTTGCGCACAACCTCCAGGGCACCATCGCGGGGTGGGTCCAAGAGTACCGCAGAAAAGCCTGCTTTGGCCCACTGCGCATCACTCAAAGGCTGGGACAAATCGGCCTGAAAAAACTGCACATTATGCAAATTGTTGCTTGCGGCATTCAGCGCCGCGCGGTCCACCATGGCCTGCACGCCCTCTACCGCCACCACTTCACGCACTTGGCGCGCCAGAGGCAGGGCAAAGTTGCCAAGGCCGCAGAACAGGTCCAGCACCCGTTCGTCGGAACGTGGTGCCAGCCAATCCAGCGCCTGGGCAACCATCGCTTCGTTGACCCCGGCGTTGACCTGCACAAAATCCCCAGGCCGGTAAGCCAGGTCCAAGTCCCACTGCTGCAGACGATAGCCCAGGCCCGCCCCGGCCGCGAACGGCTGCGGCTCGCCCTCTCCATGCAGCCACAACTGGGCATCATGGAAGGCACAGAATTCTTGCAGCACCACCAGGTCGGCATCCGACAGCGGCGCCATATGCCGCAGCAACACGGCAATCGACGAGCCACTGAACAACTCCACATGCCCCAGGGCCTGAGGTTTGCTCAGGCGCCGCAACATGTTGGGCAGGCGCTGCATGATCGGTTGCAAGGCCTGTACCAGCACAGGGCAATCATCGATGGCCACGATGTCCTGGCTGGCCACGGCGCGAAAGCCAACGTCCAGGCGCTTGGCCTTGACGTCATAGCGCACGGCCACGCGGGCCCGGCGGCGATAGCCGAACTCGGGCCCGCTCAACGGCGCGGCCCATTCCTGGGGCTCGACCCCGGCAACACGGGACAATTGCTCGGCGAGCATGCGCTGTTTCAGGGCAAGCTGTTCGTCATGGGGCAAGTGTTGCAGGCTGCAACCGCCACAACGGCCGGCATGGGCGCACGGCGCCGGGCGACGCAGTTCGCTGGCCTTGAACACCCGTTCGGTGCGGGCCTCGACCACTTTGCCATGGGCACCCAGCACCCGCGCCTCGACCTCTTCGCCGGCCAGTGCACCCACTACAAACCAGGTGCGGCCTTCGAAAAACACGATCCCCCGGCCATCGTTGGCCAGGCGTTCGATGGTCAGGCGCTGTTTTTTACCGACCGGGATTTGTGGCGCCCGATTACCGCCCGTTGGCTGGAAACGCAGGCCTCGCTCTTGCTTGGCCATCAGTTGGGCGCGTCGAAAATGCCGGTCGACAGGTAACGGTCGCCTCGGTCACAGATGATCGCGACGATCACCGCGTTTTCCAGTTCTGCAGACAAGCGCAACATGCCGGCCACAGCGCCACCCGAGGACACACCGCAGAAGATACCTTCTTCACGGGCCAGGCGACGGGTAGTGTCTTCGGCTTCACGCTGGGCCATGTCGATGATGCGATCGACGCGGGCGGCGTTGTAGATCTTTGGCAGATACTCCTCGGGCCAGCGGCGGATACCGGGGATCGCCGCGCCTTCCATCGGTTGCAGGCCAACGATCTGGATCGCCGGGTTCTGCTCCTTGAGGTAGCGCGAGTTACCCATGATGGTACCAGTGGTGCCCATGGAGCTGACGAAATGGGTGATGGTGCCCTGGGTCTGGCGCCAGATTTCCGGGCCGGTGCTGGCGTAGTGCGCTTCCGGGTTGTCACCGTTGGCGAACTGGTCCAGGACCTGGCCACGGCCTTCGGCGGCCATGCGCTCGGCAAGATCGCGCGCGCCTTCCATGCCTTCTTCCGGGGTGACCAGCAACAGCTCGGCACCATAGGCGGTCATCGCCGCCTTGCGCTCGGCGCTGCCGTTGTCGGGCATGATCAGGATCATCTTGTAGCCCTTGATCGCCGCGGCCATGGCCAGGGCAATCCCGGTATTGCCGGAAGTGGCTTCGATCAGGGTGTCGCCGGGCTTGATCTGCCCACGCAACTCGGCGCGGGTGATCATCGACAACGCCGGGCGGTCCTTGACCGAGCCTGCCGGGTTATTACCCTCGAGCTTGAGCAGCAAGGTATTGCTGGTGTTACCCGCCATGCGCTGCAAGCGGACCAGGGGGGTGTTGCCGACGCAATCGGCGATGGTTGGGTACTGCAAGGTCATGGCGTATTCGCAATCCAGACTGCGGGGGCGCCTATCATACCGGCAAACGCTGGCGGGCCATATCACGCAAAGTGTGGTGCTTATAACTCAACGAACTAAAGCCCAGGGCTGTCGTGGTGAGGGACTGTTGTGGCGAGGGGGCTTGTCCCCCGCTGGGCTGCGCAGCAGCCCCAAAACATGCCACTTCGGTGTATCTGATAAAGCGCAGTGGATCTTAGGAATTGGGGCTGCTGCGCAGCCCAGCGGGGGACAAGCCCCCTCTCCACAAAAGCCCCTCTGCCAGAACAGCTCCTTGGCCATAGGGGCTACACGGTATCCACCTTCAATGAATGATCGTTGAGCATCCCGTTAATGATGGTCGCCGTGTCTGCCCCTCCCGCAATCAGGCCACCCGCCCCCGGTGTCACGCCGTATTGGGTCGCCAGGTTGACGCCAGCCAGGTCGATGGTCTGGGTAGCCGTGGCCCCTGCAACAGAGCTGATGTCGATGGTGGTCGTGCCGCTCACCACCTTGAAGTGCAGGTAATCATCCAGGGACGCCGTCGTCGCATTCTCCCCTTGCAGCAATTGCGACAGGTCCAGCTTGTCGGTGCCCACGGTAAAGTCGGTGATGACGTCGTGCCCGCTACCGCCGGTGAGGTATTGGAAGGTGTCGGCACCCGCGCCGCCGGTCAGGGTGTTGTTGCCCGGACCACCGATCAGGATGTCATCGCCGCCCTCGCCCTTGAGGGTGTCATTGCCCAGCCCGCCCGAGATCAGGTTGTTGCTGCCGTTGCCGGTGAGGAAGTCGTTGAAGTTGGAACCGATCAGGTTCTCCAGGGCCGTCAATGTATCGGTCCCGGCGCCCCCCGTGATTTGCCCTCCCACCGTGCCAAGGTTGACGGTCACGCCCGACGTGGCATTGGCGTAACTCACGGTATCGATGCCCGCACCGCCATCGAGCAGGTCATTGCCGATGCCACTGAACAGCAGGTCATTGCCATTGCCGCCGTGCATCTCGTTGTTGCCATTGCCAGCACTCAGTACATCATTGCCATCGCCGCCATTGAGGATGTTGTTACCGGGCCCGGCCATGAGGATGTCATCACCGTTGGTACCGGTGAGGGTGGTGCCGGCCTGGTAGGTGATGTCTACGGCGGCGCTGTCGCTGCCGCCGTGGTTATCGCTGACCGAGTAGTTACCGTGGTAGTCCGGCGTGTAGTCCTGGGCGCCGGCATAGTTGATCTTCATATCTAACTGGTAGCTTTCTGCGCCATTGACGTTGCCACCTGCTGGATTGGTGGTGTTGGCAATGTGAATCTGATAGCTACCGTCCGTTAACGCAGTCAGCGTCGCGCCATCCGCGAGAGGGAGTTCTCCGCCACCGTTGAGCGAATAGGTCATGACGATGTTACCGACCGGCCGGTTGTGATCCAGGTTGAGGGTCTCCCCCGCCCTGAGTGTGACCGTCACGCGATCGTCGGCCGTAGCGCTGCCGACACTGCCGAGACTGCCGGTGATCACAAGGGCTGCGGTCAGGGCCCCGATATCGGCAAACGAGGTACGTACATCCCCCAGGGTTGTACCGGTAAGCGTTCTGGTCCCCGTCCCGGTAAACGCCGCGTTCTTGGCCACCCAGCCGGTTGGAAAACTGGTGGGGATAGCCGTCAGGTTGTCATGGTTGGCATCGCTGTCATTGGCCAGCAGCAACTGCGCAGGCACCACAATGTTGCCCGACAGGATATTGGTGATCACATGGTCATCACCGGCCACCGGTGCCACGTTGGGGTTGACCTTGACCACCAGGCTGGAGGTCGCCAGGTCGCCGTCGTTATCGCTGACGGTCACGCCAAAGGTTTCGGTGACCAGCGAGCCCGTCAATTTCGGCGGGTTGTAGCGGAACTCGCCGTTGTCCATGTCGACGATCAGCGTGCCGCCCTGGTTGGTGGTGATGGTAATACTGTTGCTGACGGTGTCGAACGTGCCGTGCCCGCCCGGCAGGTTGGCGCTCATCGAGCCCCCCGCCGCCGGGTTGTAGGTGTAGGTGATGCCATCCACAGTCAGGGATTTGACGAAGCCACCGTCGGCACCAAATGTGCCATCCGTCAGCAGGCTCCCCGTGACTGGCGCGCCCTGCACGGTGCCGGCCAGCACCGCATCCAGGCCCGCCAGGTTGGCCACCACTACCGCATTGGTATTGGTGTGGGTGCTGCCGTCGTAGGCCACCGGGTCCAGGTAAATGCTGTTGACGCCCGCGCCCAGGCCAATGGCATAGGCCTTGATGCCGTTGGCATCGAGGAAGGCCCGCCATACGCCTTCTTCTGTGGCATCGATACCGTCGCCGTACTCCGGGTTGACCACGTTGCCAGGGTTGTTCGGGTTATTGGTGTTGGACGTGGTGGGGTTACCGTCCGAGAAGAAGTACGCCACGTTCTGCGCACCTTCCAGCTTGCCGGCGGTGCCGTAGGCGGTCTGCGCAGTGCCCAGGGCCGAGTCGTAGTTGGTGCCATTGAACGCGGTGAGGCCGTTGACCAGGGTCTTGGCCGTGGCGACGCTGACCCATTGGCTGCTCAACTGTTGCGAGCTGTCGTTGAAGGTCACGATCTGCACCTTCACGTCGCCCATATCGTCATAGCGGTTAAGCAACTGGGTGATGGACGCCTTGGCCAGGTCGAGCCGCGTACCGCCGGCCCCTGACGCGTCATTCATGCTGCCGGAAATGTCGATGATCAGCAGCAGGTTGGAATCCACCTCCGTCGCCGTGACCTCACGCGCGCTGGACACCACTATTGGCATGTCGTCGACAATACTCACCACGATGCTGCTGGTGGTGGAGTTGCCCAGTTGGTCGGTGACCTTGTAGGTGAAGGTCTCGGTCAGCACATTCGGCCCGTCATTGCTGTTGGGCAAGGTCTTCGGTGCCGACGTCAGGGTGTAGGTGTAGGTGCCATTGGCATTAAGCAGGATCTGCCCATAGCTGCCCGTCGCACTGCCGACCAGGCTGAAACTCAACGGGCCAGTGCCGCCGGTGGTCGAGCCCACCAGGGTGCCAGTGGCCGTTTCGCTGGTGGCGGTCGGGTCGCTGCCGATCACAGTGCCGGGCGCCAGGTCGAGGCCATCGAGTTTCAGGTCCAGGGCTTTTTCGTAGACAGTGACATCGCCATCGACGCTAGCCACCAGGCCACTGTCGGCCACATTGATGGTCAAGGTCGTGGTGCTCAAGTCACCGTCTGCATCACGCACGGTGTAGACAAAGGTGTCCACCGCTCCCGGTGGGTTCACCGAGTTGGGGTTGCTGTGATACACGGCATTGCCGTTCGCATCCAGGGTCAGGTAGCCGAAGCTGCCGGTGATATTCCCGCCCAGGCCACCACTGGCCGGCGTACCGACATTACTCCCTGCCCGCACCCCGACCACCGCACCCGCCAGGGTGGGGCTGTCGGCACCGCCGACATCATTGCCCAACACATTGACGCTGACCACACCGCCCTCTGCTACCGAGCGCACATCGGGATTGGCGATGGGCAGGTCATCGATGATGTTGATATCAATCGTGCCCGTCGCCGTATTGGTGTCGTAATCGCTGGCCGTGACCGGAATTTGCTCGGACAGGCTGTTGGCACCGCTGGCATTGGGGTGCGTTTCGTTGTCGAGCAGGGTGTAGCGGTAGCTGACCACCCCGGTGTTGGGGTCGTAGCCAGTGACAACAAAGCTGTTGCCCAGCAGGGTACCTTCCGACAGCGGGAAGGTGGCAACCACCCCGTTGGTCACCACATTCAGGCCACCGACCGTGAGGTTTTTCAAACCGTCCAGGGCGGTCACGGTGAAGGTACCGGTCTGAGTCAACAAGGGCGTGTTCGGGTTGGAACCATCGACCAGGTTTTTTTCAAAGACGGTCAACTCCCCGCCAGTCAGATCCAGGCCGGTGAGCACTACCGGGTCGTTGTTGTTATGCACCTGGAGCACCAACTTGGCGGTGCTGGTATCGCCGTCACTGTCGTTCAACTGGTAGGTGAAAGTCTCGGTACCGTTCCCCCCGCCGTGCAGGGCGATAAATTGGGGGTCGGTCTTGTCGAGGGTGTAGGTGTAGCTGCCGTCGGCAAACAGTTGCAGGGTCCCGTAGGTGCCAACAATGGTGTTTGGCGTGACCGGGCCGGTGGCGATGCGGTCGGCGCCTTGTACGTCATTGCCCAGCACGCTGCCGGTCAGGGTCAGCAGGCTTTCAGAGGCCACACCGCCGGGGTTGTCGTCGAAGGCTTTTGGCACATCGTCGACCACATTGACGTCCAACGTGCCCGTAGCGCCGCTGCTGTTGCTGTCGGTGGCGGTCACCGTGAACGACTCGCTGATGCTGTTAGTGCCTGCGCCGGTTGGGTGGCTGTCAGTGCCGTTGAGGGTGTAGCTGTAGCTGATCACGCCGGTGCTG
>NZ_MIFU01000102.1:0-40619 GCF_001855215.1 Pseudomonas sp. 06C 126
TCGCCACAACAGCCTGCTTGCCACAGTTGAGTGTTTGCGCTGCAAGTACAGGTCAGGCCAGTGCCTTATCCAGGGCCTTTTCGATTTCCGACTTGATGGTGCCACTCATGGCCGACATCAATAGGCCCAGTTCCACCTCAATCCTTAAAGAGTCCTCGGCTACTTTCACCGTGCCTTTGACCCCGGAACGCTTGAGGTTCAGCGTATCGCCGGACCACGACGGCTCAAGGCCGTATTGTTCCTTGAGTTTGTGCGCCAACTTGTCGGCCTTCGCCCTGGCGACTTCTTTGCCAAGTGTATGGGCACGTTCAACCTGTATCCGGGCCATGTGAATGACTCCTCGCTGCAAAGACTTAGTGAGCCCCTTGTTTACCCGGCCATGCGGCAAAAGGTCTCGGTGGCGATCTATCTTACCTTCAGCCTTGCCAAGACAAAGCAGGCCCTGGGGATTATCATGTCCCGCATTCTCTTTTGGTGACAGCGATATGACTGATCAGCGCAAAGGCAGCGATGCCGAACCCACCACTCACTTCGGCTTCAAGAACGTCCCGGAAAGCCAGAAAGCGGAAAAAGTCGCTGAAGTGTTCCACTCCGTGGCCGCCAAGTACGACCTGATGAACGACGTACTGTCGGGCGGCATGCACCGCCTGTGGAAACGGTTCACTATCGAGTTGTCGGGCGTGCGCACCGGCAACCGGGTGCTGGACATCGCCGGCGGCACAGGCGACCTGGCAGCCAAGTTCTCCAAGCTCGTTGGCCCTACCGGCCAGGTGGTATTGGCCGACATCAATGGCTCGATGCTCAAGGTGGGCCGCGATCGCCTGCTGGACAAGGGCGTGGCGGGCAATATCGAATTCGTCCAGGCCGACGCTGAAAAGCTGCCGTTCCCCGACAACCATTTCGACTGCGTGACCATCGCCTTCGGCCTGCGCAACGTGACCCATAAAGAAGACGCCCTGCGCTCGATGCTGCGGGTGCTCAAGCCGGGCGGCCGCCTGCTGGTGCTGGAGTTCTCCAAGCCGACCAACGCGCTGATGTCCAAGGTCTACGACACCTACTCGTTCGCCTTCATGCCGTTGATGGGCAAGCTGATCACCAATGACGCCGAAAGCTATCGCTACCTGGCCGAATCGATCCGCATGCACCCGAACCAGGAAACCCTGAAGTCGATGATGGTCGAGGCCGGTTTCGACCGCGTGACCTACCACAACATGACCTCCGGCATCGTTGCCCTGCACCGCGGCATCAAACCCTGATGTTGTTCACGGGCCTTCTCGCCAGCGTCGAACACGGCCTCAACCGTGTCCTGCGCCTGGACAGCACCGCTCTGGCGCGGCTGGCGCACCTCAATGGCAAGATCATTGCCGTCGATTGCACCAGCCCCGCCTTGCAACTGTTCATCCTGCCCAGCGATGAAGGCCTGTTGCTGGCGGCACACTGGGCCGCCGATGCCGACTGCACCCTGCGTGCCTCCGGCTCAAGCCTGCTGCGCCTGGCCATGAGCCGGGACAAGACCGCGATCCTGCACGGCCCGGACGTGGAGCTTGAGGGCGACAGCGCGGTACTGATGGACCTGGCCGCCGTGCTGCAAGACCTGAAGCTGGACTGGGAATACGAGCTGTCCCGCTGGCTCGGCCCCGTGGCCACCCAACTGATCAGCGGGCACCTGCGCAGCCGCTCGCGCTGGTACCAGCAGGGTTTCGCCAGCCTCAATCAAAACCTCGCCGAATACCTGAGCGAAGAATCGCGCACCCTCGTCGGACAACGGGAAGCCGAAGCGCGCTTTCGTGAACTCGACCAGGCCAAACTCGACCTGGAACGGCTTGAGGCGCGCTTCGAGCGCCTGAGCCGCTCCCTTGATCCAAGCGATAACGCATGAAGCTGCTCGCCGTCCGCCGTCTGTTCCGAATCCAACGCGTCGTCATTCGCTACCGCCTCGATGACCTGCTGTTCGCCCTGCCGCTGCCGTGGTTTCTGCTGGCGGTGCGCTACGTGCTGCCGTGGCGCTGGTTCCCGCGCAAGACCCTGGACCTGAGCCGTGGTGCGCGCCTGCGCCTGGCCTTGCAGGACCTGGGGCCGATCTTCATCAAGTTCGGGCAGATCCTGTCCACCCGCCGTGACCTGCTGCCCGAAGATATCGCCGACGAGCTGATGCTGCTGCAAGACCGCGTGCCGCCGTTCGACTCACAGCAATCGATGAAGCTGATCGAAGAACAGCTGGGCAAGAAAATCAGCGAGGTGTTCAGCCGGTTCGACGTCGAGCCCCTGGCCTCGGCTTCGGTCGCCCAGGTGCATGCCGCGCAGCTGAAAACCGGCGAAGAAGTCGTGGTCAAGGTGATCCGCCCCGGGCTCAAGCCGATCATCGGCCAAGACCTGGCGTGGCTGTTCATCCTCGCCCGCGCCGCCGAGCGGTTCTCTGCCGATGCGCGCCTGCTGCACCCGGTGGACGTGGTCGCCGACTACGAAAAAACCATCTACGACGAACTCGACCTGCTGCGCGAGGCGGCCAACGCCAGCCAGCTCAAGCGTAACTTCGAGGGCTCGCCGCTGCTGTATGTGCCGCAGGTGTATTGGGACTGGTGCCGGCCAAAAGTGCTGGTGATGGAGCGTATCTACGGGGTGCAGGTCACCGACCTGGCGACCCTGGCCGACCAGCGCACCGATATGAAGATGCTCGCCGAGCGCGGTGTGGAGATTTTCTTTACCCAGGTGTTTCGCGACAGTTTCTTCCACGCCGACATGCACCCCGGCAATATCTTCGTCAGTACGGTGAACCCGTGGAGCCCGCAGTACATCGCCATCGACTGTGGCATCGTCGGCAGTCTCACCCCCGAGGACCAGGACTACCTGGCGCGCAACCTGTTTGCCTTCTTCAAGCGTGACTACCGCCGCGTGGCGCAATTGCACATCGATTCGGGCTGGGTGCCGGCCGAAACCAAGCTCAATGAGTTCGAAGCGGCGATCCGCACCGTGTGCGAGCCGATCTTCGAAAAACCGTTAAAAGATATTTCCTTCGGCCAGGTACTGATGCGCCTGTTCCAGACGGCGCGGCGCTTCAATATGGAAGTGCAGCCGCAACTGGTACTGCTGCAAAAGACCCTGCTCAATATCGAAGGCCTGGGCCGCCAGCTGTACCCGGACCTGGACCTGTGGAACACCGCACAACCGTTCCTTGAGCGCTGGATGCGCGAGCGCGTCAGCCCGAAAACCCTGCTGGGCAACCTGCAAAGCCAGGTCGAGCAACTGCCGCACCTGGCCAACATGACCCGCGACCTGCTCGAGCGCATGTCCCAGCCCCACGCCAAGGACCCGGCGCCGCCGTGGCACCAGCGCAAGGACGACTGGTTCCTGCGCCTGCTGGGCGCGGCGCACCTGGGCGCTGGCGCGGTGCTTGCCGTCGGCGGGCCGTTGCACGAACTGGGTCACTGGCCGGCCGCAATCATGGTCGCCGTGGGCCTTTATCTGGTCGTGCGTCGATAGGCCGACCGGTTATACACTGTTGCACAATGCCGGGGCGGGCCACGCACGGCTGTCGGAGTCGAAGATGAAAGACTGGCTGGACGAGATCAAGTGGGACAGTGACGGCCTGGTGCCAGCCATTGCCCAGGACCACAAGACCGGGCGCATCCTGATGATGGCCTGGATGAACCGCGAGGCCCTGAGCCTGACTGCCGCCGAGCAGCGTGCCATCTACTGGTCACGTTCCCGTGGCAAACTGTGGCGCAAGGGCGAAGAGTCCGGGCATGTGCAAAAACTGCACGAGATGCGCCTGGATTGCGACGCCGATGTGATCGTGCTGATGGTCGAGCAGATCGGCGACATCGCCTGTCATACCGGCCGCCACAGCTGCTTCTACCGGGTGTTCGAGAACGGCGCGTGGAAAACCGTCGAGCCGGTGCTCAAAGACCCGCACGCCATTTACTCGGCAGGACATTGAACATGAGCGATACCCTGAACCGTGTGGCCCAGGTGCTGGAAGACCGCAAAGGTGCGGACGCCGACAGCTCCTATGTCGCCAGCCTGTACCACAAGGGTCTGAACAAGATTCTGGAAAAACTCGGCGAAGAATCCGTCGAGACCATCATCGCCGCCAAGGATGCCGAAATCAGCGGCGACTACAGCGATGTAATCTATGAAACCGCCGACTTGTGGTTCCATAGCCTGGTGATGCTCGCCCAACTGGGGCAGCACCCACAGGCCGTGCTGGATGAACTGGACCGTCGCTTCGGCTTGTCCGGGCACGCCGAAAAGGCCTCGCGCCCGTCCGCCTGAATAACTTTCTGACTGAGGAATTGCAGCATGGGCATTTTTGACTGGAAACACTGGATCGTCATTCTCGTGGTAGTCGTCCTGGTGTTCGGTACCAAGAAACTGAAGAACCTGGGCACCGATGTCGGCGAATCCATCAAGGGCTTTCGCAAGGCCATGAACGACGACGAAAAACCGGCCGATGCCGGCGCCAACCCGATTCCTCCGGCGCAACCTGTACACCCCCAGGCCGCGCAGCCGATCACTGAGCGTCGCACCTTCGACGTACAGGCCGAGAAAGTCGAAGAGCCGTCCCGCAAAGACTCGTGAGCACTGACTAATGTTTGGTATCAGCTTCTCTGAACTGCTGCTCGTCGGCCTTGTTGCCCTGTTGGTGCTGGGGCCTGAACGCCTGCCCGGCGCCGCACGCACGGCCGGCCTGTGGGTCGGGCGCCTGAAACGCAGTTTCAACGCCATCAAACAGGAAGTTGAACGGGAAATCGGCGCCGACGAGATCCGCCGGCAACTGCACAACGAACACATTCTGTCCCTGGAGCAGGAAGCGCGGAAAATCCTCGCGCCCCAGCAACAGGCGCCGACACCGGTTGAGCCGGTGGCCGAGCAGAGCATTGCGCCAGTGGCCCAAACCACCCCGGCCGCAACGCCCGTGCCCCCAGCAGAGCCAGCGCCGACGCCCGCCGCGTCGCCCGCTCCCCACGACCCTACATTGCCGCCGCGAGCCCCATGAGCGCTGATAAACCGGAAAACGACCAGCACATGCCGCTGGTCTCGCACCTCACCGAGTTGCGCACCCGCCTGCTGCGGTGTGTCGCGGCGATCTTCGTGATCTTTGCCGGGCTGTTTGCCTTTACCCAGCAGATCTACACCTTTGTCTCCACGCCGCTGCGCGAGTACCTGCCGGTGGGCGCGACGATGATCGCCACCGACGTATCCTCGCCGTTCCTGACGCCGCTCAAGCTGACGATGATGGTTTCGCTGTTTTTGGCGATCCCGGTGATCCTGCACCAGATCTGGGGCTTTATCGCCCCGGGCCTGTACAAGCATGAAAAGCGCATCGCGG
Source organism: Pseudomonas sp. 06C 126 (assembly GCF_001855215.1). NCBI lineage: Bacteria > Pseudomonadati > Pseudomonadota > Gammaproteobacteria > Pseudomonadales > Pseudomonadaceae > Pseudomonas > Pseudomonas sp. 06C 126. Next base: position 5,330 of record NZ_MIFU01000102.1, read on the forward strand.
TGCCGCTGCTGGTGTCGAGCATCATGCTGTTCTACACCGGCATGGCGTTTGCGTACTTCCTGGTGTTCCCGCTGATCTTCAAGTTCTTCGCCGCCGCCACCCCGGCCGGCGTGGAAATGATGACCGATATCACCAGCTACCTCGACTTCGTGATGACGCTGTTCTTCGCCTTTGGCGTGGCCTTCGAGATCCCGGTGGCGGTGGTATTGCTGGTGTGGATCGGCGTGGTCGACGTGCAGTACCTGCGCAAGATCCGCCCTTACGTGATCATCGGCTGCTTCGTGGTCGGCATGATCCTGACCCCGCCGGATATCTTCTCGCAAACCTTGCTGGCCGTGCCGATGTGGATGCTGTTTGAAGTAGGCATCCTGTTTGGCAGCCTGGTGAGCAAGCGTGGCGAACACCCGGATGACCAACCCGCCGATGACGACCAGCCGCCAGCGACACAACCGTGAACCTGCTGCTGCTTGAAGACGCCGACTTTATCGCGGCCGACCGGGTGGTGCTGCGTGACCGACGCCTGGTGCACATGCAGCAAGTGCATCGCGCGGCGGTCGGCGACAGCCTGCGCGTGGGGCGCATTGGCGCTCTGATGGGCAATGCCCAGCTGCTGCGCCTGGAAGCGGACGAAGCCGAGCTGCAAATCACCCTCGACCAGCCGCCACCGGCCAAACTGCCACTGACGTTACTGCTGGCCCTGCCGCGTCCGAAGATGCTCCGCCGGGTGTTGCAGACGGTGGCGTCCATGGGCGTGCCACGGGTGGTGCTGGTCAACAGCTATCGGGTCGAGAAGAGCTTCTGGCAGACGCCCTTCCTGGAGCCCGAAGCGGTTCGCGAACAACTGATCCTTGGCCTGGAACAGGCCCGGGATACCGTGTTGCCCGAGATCATCATCGAAAAGCGCTTCAAGCCCTTCGTCGAAGACCGCCTGCCGGCCCTGGCCCAGGGCACCCTTGGCCTGGTCGGGCACCCCGGCGCGTACCCGCCCTGCCCTCGCGATGTGGATGAGCCGGTGACCCTGGCCATCGGCCCCGAAGGTGGCTGGATCCCCTATGAGGTGGATTTGCTGGCCAAGGCCGGGTTGCAGCCGGTGCAGCTGGGTGCGCGGATCCTGCGGGTAGAAACCGCCGTCACCGCGCTGCTGGCCCGCCTCTTCTAACCCGCTCTGATAGACCACTGAAATCTCCTGTAGAAGCGAGCTTGCTCGCGAAAAACTTGAGAGCCGCGCGTTCATTTGGCAAGTACCCGTTATCGTTGACAATTTTCGCGAGCAAGCTCGCTCCTACAGAATCGCGCGTGCATGCCGATACCCTCAGGATAAGTCCAAGCCTTGTTCAGGGGAGTTCACCGCATGCACCGTTGGCTAGCTGAAAAACTGGGAAATGTGAGCGTCAATCGCAAGCTGAGCGTGGGCTTTGGCCTGGTGTTGCTCCTCACGCTTCTGATCACCTTCACTGGCTGGACGGGCCTTAGCGGCGTGATCAGCCGGGGCGATAAACTGGGCTTTATTTCCAGCCTCAATGAACTGACCAAAGACCTGCGCCAGGCCCGCCTGGACTATGAAATGCGCCGTGGCGAACAGGGTCCCGGGCTGGTCAACGAACTGATGGAAAAACTCGACAGCGGCCTCAAGACCGCGCGTAGCCAGATCGAGCAGCCGGCCGATGTCGCCTTGATCGACGAGCAACTGGCTGCCGTCGCCAAGTACAAGCAGTCCTTCAGCGCCATGGTCCAGGCCGGTGCCAGCCGCGAAGACGCCCGCAGCAAACTCGGCGCCACCGCTGACAACGCCGTCGCCCGCGTGTCGGAGATCGAAAAGAGCCTGCTGCAAGGCGACAGCGTCAGCCAATTCAACAGCGTGATCGACTTGAGCAAGTTGATCCAGCAGGCGCGCTTCCAGGTACGTGGCTACACCTATAGCGCCAAGGTCGAGGCCGAGCAGCCGGCCCTGGACGCCATCGCCAACGCCCTGAAAAACGCCGACAGCCTGCGCAGTCAATTGCCGGAGCAATACAGCGCCAACCTGCAAGAGGCCAGCGACTCCCTCAAGGCCTACCTCGCGGCAGTCAGCCAGTTCCGTGATTCCCAGGTGGCCAGCGCCGCAGCCCTCAAGGCCATGGCTGAACAAGGCGACCTGCTGTTCGACCGCAGCAAAAAACTCACAGCCTCACAAACCATCATCCGCGACGCCGACGCTGCACAGGCCAAGTTCCTGTTGATGCTCGCCACCGCCCTGGCGCTGGTCTTCGGCATCGTGGCGGCCTGGGCGATCACCCGCCAGATCGTGATTCCACTGAGCCAGACCCTCAAGGTCGCCGAGCGGGTCGCTGCCGGTGACCTGACCCACGACCTGGTGTCGCAACGCCAGGACGAACTGGGCCAACTGCAACGTGCCATGCAAAGCATGACCATGGGCCTGCGCGACTTGATCGGCGGGATCAGCGACGGCGTGACGCAGATCGCCAGCGCTGCCGAAGAATTGTCGGCCGTTACCGAGCAGACCAGCGCCGGGGTCAACAGCCAGAAGGTCGAGACTGACCAGGTCGCCACCGCCATGAACGAAATGGCCGCCACCGTGCAGGAAGTGGCGCGCAATGCCGAAGAGGCTTCCGAAGCCGCCGTCGCCGCCGACCAACAGGCCCGCGAAGGTGACAGAGTGGTCGGCGAGGCCATCGCCCAGATCGAGCGCCTGGCCGGTGAAGTCGGCAACTCCACCGAGGCCATGGGCCATCTCAAGCGCGAAAGCGACAAGATCGGCAGCGTCCTGGACGTGATCAAGTCCGTGGCCCAACAAACCAACCTGCTGGCACTCAACGCCGCTATTGAAGCCGCACGCGCCGGGGAAGCCGGTCGTGGCTTCGCGGTGGTGGCCGATGAGGTGCGCAGCCTGGCGCAACGCACGCAGAAATCCACCGAGGAAATCGAAGAACTGATCGTCGGCCTGCAAAGTGGCACCCAACAAGTGGCGACCATCATGGACAACAGCCGCAGCCTCACCGACAGCAGCGTCGAGCTGACCCGCCGGGCCGGCAATGCCCTGGAAAACATCACTCGCACGGTTTCGGCGATCCAGGCCATGAACCAGCAGATCGCCACCGCCGCCGAGCAACAGAGCGCGGTGGCCGAAGAGATCAACCGCAGCGTGCTGAATGTGCGTGACGTGTCGGAGCAGACCGCAGCGGCCAGTGAAGAGACCGCCGCCTCCAGTACCGAACTGGCGCGCCTGGGCACCCATCTGCAGGCACTGGTCGGCCGCTTCCGGGTTTGATACCTGCCCTTCGCGGCGATCCGTCCGGGTCGCCGCTTAAAGCTTGTGAAGTTTCCTACATTCTTTTCAGACCGTGATCCATACGCCCGGCGCCCAACGGAACTAGCGTTCAAATGGGTTCACTGTGTCCACGCCCTTCGGCGCCCCGGTACAGCGAACGCCTTTGTTCACTTGCCGGAGGTTGACCATGCTTCGTCGAATGACTCAACTGCTGGGTGACGCCAGCGTCACCCTCAAACTGGTTCTGGGTTTTGCCTTGGTCTTGGCCCTGAGCCTGGTGATTGCCCTCACCGGCTGGCAGGCCCTGGCCGCCTCGCTCTACCGTTCGCAGACCCTGAGCGTACTGGCGCAACTGGCGGTGACCGGCGAAGAGCTGCGAGCCGACCGCATCGTCTACCGCACCCTTGACGATGAGGCCAGCCTGAAAAAACTCAGCCTCTCCATAGAGCGGGTCGACGGGTATCTGGCCGAGGTTACAACACGGGTCAAGGTAGCCAAGCCGCTCCAATACCTGCAAAGCATGGTCAGTATTTCCGGCCAGTTCAAAACCACGCTCAAGGATGTACCGGCACTGGTCAAGCAGCGGGAAACCGCCCGTGAACAATTGAAGCAAAGCACAATCGACAGCGGTGACGCCCTGTCCCAATTGGCCAGCGACCTACCCGATCAAGAAGACCAGAAAGCCCTCGATACCGTCGAGGATTTGCGCCTGGCCATCGAACAGGCCGAAGACCGCGCCACAAGCCCGGCCTGGACCGCCAGTTCCCTGGATGCCTATGCCCAGGCCGTCAGCGACGCGCAACGCAGCCTCGAACTGGCCCAGGCCGCCGTAGAAAAGTTACCGGTGGACAGCGGCGCATTGAAAAATGTCGTACTCAGCATCCGCACCCATCTGACACGCCTGCGCGATACCCAACTCAACACCGAAAAGGCGCAGAATCTGCTGGAGCAGCAACTGGACCAACTGTTGGCACAAAGTGACCTGCTCAGTCAGGACCAGACCGAGCGTCGCAACCAAGAGGCGGAAAATGCCCGCACCCAAACCGTTGCCATCACTGCTGCAGCCTTGCTGTTCGGCGCCCTGGCGGCCTGGGTGATTGCCGGGCAGATCGTAAAACCGCTACGCCGGGCGCTGGCCGTGGCCAACCGCATCGCCGATGGAGACCTGAGCCACGATGTGCAAACCCGGCGCCGGGATGAACTGGGTCAGTTGCAATGCAGCATGGCGCAAATGACCCTCAACCTGCGGAGCCTAATCGGCAGCATCAGCGACAATGCCCGGCAGATCGCCAGCGCCGCCGAAGAGCTTTCGGCCGTCACCGAGCAAACCCGCGCGGGCGTCAGCAATCAGCGCGACGAAACCGAGCAGGTAGCGACCGCCATGAACCAGATGCTCGCCACCGCCCAGGAAGTGGCCCGGCATGCCGAACAGGCCGCGATTGCCGCCAGCCAGGCCAATCAGCAGACCGAACTGGGGGACCAGGTGGTGACAGATGCGGTGGCGCACATTGAACACCTCGCCCACGAGATGGCGCGCTCAAGCCAGGCGATGCTGGGCCTGCAACGGGAAAGCCAGAAGATCGGCAGTGTGCTGGAGGTGATCAAGTCGGTGTCCCAGCAGACCAACCTGCTGGCGCTCAATGCGGCGATCGAAGCCGCCCGCGCCGGGGAAGCCGGCCAAGGCTTTGCCGTGGTCGCTGACGAAGTGCGCAGCCTTGCCCAACGCACCCAGCAGTCTGCCGAGGAAATCGAAGAACTGATTGGCGGGCTGCACAGTGGCACGCAACAGGTGGCCGATATCATGGACAACAGCCGCACGCTGACCGATCGCAGTGTCGGCCTGACCCGCAACGCCGGGGATGCCCTGACGGAAATCGCGCGCACTGTGCTGCTCATCCAGGAAATGAACCCACAGATCGCCGCCGCCGCCGAGCAGCAAAGTGCGGTGGCCGAAGAGATCAATCGCAGCGTGTTGAAAGTCCGGGATGTGTCGGAACAAACCGCCGCGGCCAGCGAACAGACAGCGGCGGCAAGTATTGAACTGGCCCGATTGGGCAGCAATCTTCAGAAGTGCGTGGGCAAGTTCAAGGTTTGAACCTGCCCCCGCGACTTACAGGACCTGACGCAAGAACGCCTGTGCCCGTGGATCCTTCGGCGAATCGAAGAACTGCGCGGGCGCAGCATCTTCCAGCAGTTTGCCGTGATCGAAAAACAACACCCGATCCGCCACTTCCCGGGCAAAGCCCATTTCGTGGGTGACGCAGACCATGGTCATGCCTTCCAGGGCCAGGGTTTTCATGACATCCAGCACTTCGCCGACCATTTCCGGGTCCAGCGCCGAAGTCGGCTCGTCAAACAACATGACCTTGGGTTCCATGGCCAAAGCTCGGGCAATCGCCACACGCTGTTGCTGGCCACCGGAAAGCCGCGAGGGGAACTCGTTGGCTTTCTGTGCAATGCCGACCTTTTCCAGCAACGCCAGGGCCTTGGCCTCACGCTCTTTCTTGCCGCGCTTGCGCACGACTTTCTGCGCCAGGCACAGGTTCTCCAGGACGGTCATGTGCGGGAACAGGTTGAAGTGCTGGAACACCATGCCGACTTCGCGACGATAGGCGTTCACATCGGTCTTGGGGTCGGCCAGTTGCAAGCCGTCGATGCTCACCGAGCCTGAGTCGAACTCCTCCAGGCCATTGAGGCAGCGCAGGAACGTCGACTTACCAGAGCCAGATGGGCCGATTACTACCAGCACTTCGCCCTTGGCCACCTGGGTGGTGACGTGATCCACGGCGCGGACCACATGCCCACGGGTGTCGAAGACTTTTACCAGATCGCGGACTTCAATCACTTTGCGCGAGCCTCCGCTCAAGCCGGCTGGCCATTTTCGACAGCGGCAGGTTGATCAGCAGGTACAGGCCTGCGACACAGAACAGGATTTCAAACGGCGAGAACGAGGTGGTGATGACCTCGCGACCGCTCTTGAGCAGCTCGGTAATGGCGATCACCGAGACCAGCGAGGTGTCCTTGACCAGGCTGATAAACTGCCCGGCCAACGGCGGCAGCACGCGTTTGAAGGCCTGCGGCAACACCACGTGGCGCATCGACTGGCTGGCGCTCAAACCCAGGGACCGGGCCGCTTCGCCTTGGCCACGGGCAATCGACTGCACACCGGCACGCACGATTTCCGCCACGTAGGCGCCGGTAAACAGCGACAGCGCAGCAATACCGGCGAACTCACGGGACAGGTTCAGTACCGTGCCGATGAAGAAGTAGAAAATGAAGATCTGCACCAATAGCGGCGTGCCGCGTACCAGTTCGACGTAGATCGTCGACAGATCGCGTAGGGTCGGGTTATTCGACAAACGACACAGGCCCGTCGCCAGGCCAATCAACAAGCCCAATACCCCCGAGACCAGCGACAGCCACAGGGTGGTCCACAACCCCCACATCAACGGGCCCAGCGCCCAATGTCGGGTCACACCGATCACATCGCCTTCGGCCACATCGTCGCCACGGGCCACTTGCAGGCTGTTTTCGGCCACCGTCAGGTGCTGCTCGGCGCCGGCGTCGTTGCGCAAGGTAACTTCAGCAACGTCGCCCTTGCGTACCAACTCGACCACGGTGGAAATATCCGCCGCCCGCTTGGACTCTTCAGCCTGGTAGGCGAAGTATTGCGGCACGCGGTTCCAGCGCCATTCGTAGGACATCAGCGAGGTGGCGTAGTACAACGCGCCGGCCAGGCCGACCAGCACCAGCACGGTCAGCAGGTGCCAGGGCCATTGGGCTTTTTTCTGTTTCATTGCGGGTTCCGGGATGTGTATCGGCTGTCAGGCCGCCATCGCGGGCAAGCCCGCTCCCACCTTGGAATGCACTCCAACTGTGGGAGCGGGCTTGCCCGCGATGGGCGCGACGCGATTTCTAGCTTATTCCATGTCCTTGAGCCACTCGGAGCTCTTGAACCACTTGTCATGGATGCGATCGTAGGTGCCGTCGTGCTTGATCTGGTGCAGGAAGTTGTTGATGAAGTTGATGCTGTCGTAGTCGCCCTTCTTCAGGCCAAATGCCAGAGGCTCGTAGGTGAAGGGTTCTTCGAGGTACACCAGCTTGCCATTGCCGACTTTTTTCTCGGCAACCACGTTGTACGGCGCGTCGTAGACAAAGGCGTCGGCCTTGCCGTTGACCACATCAAGCACACCTTCCTGCTCGTTGTCGTAGCCGTGGTACTTGGCCTTGGAGATCAGCTTCTTGGCCACCATCTCGCCGGTGGTACCGAGCTTGGAGGTCAGGCGGTATTTCTCGTCATTCAGGTCTTTATAGGACTTGATGGTGCCTTCCAGGTCCTTGCGGATCAGCAGGGTCTGGCCCACCACGATGAACGGTTCGCTGAAGTTCAGGCGCAGGTTACGCTCCTGGGTCAGGGTCATGCCGCTGCCGATCATGTCGAACTTGCCGGTCAGGAAGGCCGGGATAATGCCGTCGTAACCGGTGGAGACCAGTTCCAGCTTGACCCCCATGGACTTGGCCATCGCCTTGAGCAGGTCGACTTCGAAACCAATGATTTCGCCGCGTTTGTTGGTCATCTCGAACGGCATGTAGGTCGGATCCATACCGACTTTCAAGGTGCCGCGCTTGACCGCGTCGTCAATCGCACCGGCCTGGGCCGTATTGACTGCCAGCAAGGCTGTAACACCGAGCATGAGCATCGAAAGATACTTTTTCATCACCAAGTCCCCTGACTCATTTTATTTTGATGCAGGCCTTAGCACGGCCGCACTATTTCTTCGGGGAGCGATGCTAACCCACTCGCCCACCGGCACAAAGGTCTAGCCGGGATTTGTTGGCGGATATGACAGAAAAACCCCACAAAACCCCGGAGAAAAGCGCAGTTAGACGGTTTGCCACAGGGGGCCAGGCTCTAGAACTTATGTAAGCAGTTGTGACCATCATTCGATCTCCGACAACCAGTCCGTGTCCCGGAACCACTTGTCATGCAGCCGATCGTAGGTGCCGTCCTGGGCAATCTGATTCAGGAAGTGATTGATCCAGTTCAGGCTGTCGTAATCGCCCTTCTTCACCCCAAACGCCAGGGGTTCATAGGTAAAAGGCTGTTCCAGGGCCAGCAGCCCGTAGTTTTGCGGCTTGGCCAGGGCAATCAGGTTATAGGGCGCATCGTGGATAAACGCATCCACCTCGCCGCTGACCACCTGCCGTACTCCTTCCTCCGCCGTGGCAAAGCTGCGCAGCTGTGCAGCCCCCAGGAAGCGACGCGCCGCGGCTTCGCCCGTGGTGCCGTCTGCGGCAGCAATGCGATAGCCGGCTTCGTTCAAGTCTTCAATGCTGCCGACCTTGCCGGCCAGGCGCGGGTGGAGCAGGACGGTCTGGCCGACAATGATGAACGAATCACTGAAGTTGAGTTGCAGGTTGCGCTCCTGGGTCACGGTCATGCCGCTGCCGATCAGGTCGAAGCGGCCGGCGAGCAGGCCCGGGATCAGTTCGGTGTAGGCCACCGGGACCCATTCCAGCGTCACCCCCAGGGCATTGCTCATCTCTTCGAGCAGGTCGGCTTCAAAGCCAATCACACGCCCGTGCTTGTCGGTCATTTCAAAGGGCACGTAGTTGGGGTCGGTCCCCACTTTCAGTACCCCGCGCCGCACGGCCTCATCGATGGCGCCTGCCTGTGCCACCTGCACCTGCAGAAACACGATAAAGCCCAGCAGCAGTATCGACCAGTAACCCTTGACCATGAAAAGCCCCTTTTTCATTAAGCAGCCGCGCACCGGGCGTTGCGGATTCAGCGCAAACCAGAGGCGGTCTATTCAGATTTGGGGGGCGATCCTAACCCACTGGCAGGCACGGCAATACGCCTTGAGCCAGGGTCTTTTGTATCGAAGTTAGAAGGTTGAGACGCGAGCGACAAGCGCTGTAGGACGGGCGTATCAAGCGCCCCCGAGACAGGTCTCGGGGGCGTCTGAATCAGGCAGGTTGCACCTGAGAGGACAGCGGTTTGAGCGGCAGCAACGGCGCATGGGGATCGGCCTTGACCGACTCGCGCCAAGCGCCAAGCCATTCAGCGTGCCCTTCGCTCCAGACCTGCTCATGCAAGCGAGCCAGGGCCACTGGGTCGCTGAGCAAGGCTACGCGCTCGTTGTTGGTCAGCCCAGCCGGGCCGACTTTCAACGCATGGCGCACGCGATCGGTACGTAGCCACTCAATCGGCTCCGCCTGACCATGGCGCGAGGTTGCCAGGGCGCAGGCCAGGGCGTTCTGTTGCGGATCGACCACTGCCCGTACAAAACCGTCGTTGAGTGCATGCCAACGGTTTTCGTGGGTGTAGAGGTCGGTCGACAGCAGCGCCTGCGGCGGATTGTATTCCTCGGGAATCAGGAACAGGCTTTCATCGCGGGACTTGAGGCCCAGCTTGACCCGGCTGGAGATCACCGAGACCGGGATCGACAGCATCAACGAACCGACAATCGGCACCAACCACCACAGGAAGCTAGGGTTCAACCACACCACCAGCAGGGCCCAGAAGAAGCCCAACAAGGTCTGCGGGCCGTGGCGCTTGACCGCCTCGCTCCATGGGGTGGAGTCGTCGTCACGTTGCGGCGAATTCCAGGTCGCAGCCCAGCCGAGGAACGCGGCGAGTACAAAGCGGGTGTGGAAAATCATTCGCACCGGCGCCAGCAGCATGGAGAACAACATCTCCAGCAGCATCGACAAGGTCACCTTGAACTTGCCACCGAACTCTTTCGCGCCCTTGGCCCAGATCAGGATGATGCTCAGCAACTTGGGCAGGAACAGCAGCACGATGGTGGTGGAGAACAGTGCCACCGCCTTGTCCGGGTGCCATTGCGGCCACAGCGGGTACAACTGGCGTGGCGCCATGAAGTACTGCGGCTCCATCAGGGTGTTGACCGCCAGCAGGGCCGTGGACAGCACCAGGAACAGGAACCACAACGGCGCCGACAGGTAGGACATCACGCCGGTGAGGAACACCGCGCGGTGTACCGGGTGCATGCCCTTGACCAGGAACAGGCGGAAGTTCATCAGGTTACCGTGGCACCAGCGACGGTCACGCTTGAGTTCGTCCAGCAGGTTGGGCGGCAATTCTTCGTAGCTGCCGGGCAGGTCATAGGCAATCCACACGCCCCAGCCGGCACGGCGCATCAGCGCTGCTTCAACAAAGTCGTGGGACAGGATGGAGCCAGCGAACGCGCCTTTACCTGGCAATGGCGCCAGGGCGCAATGCTCGATAAACGGCTTCATGCGGATAATGGCGTTGTGGCCCCAGTAGTGGGATTCACCCAACTGCCAGAAGTGCAGGCCGGCGGTGAACAGCGGGCCATAGACGCGGGTGGCGAACTGCTGCATGCGCGCATACAGGGTGTCCATGCCCGAAGCCCGTGGCGCGGTCTGGATGATCCCGGCGTCCGGCGTGGCTTCCATCAGGCGCACCAGGCTGGTCAGGCATTCGCCGCTCATCACGCTGTCGGCGTCGAGGACCACCATGTACTTGTAGTCACCGCCCCAGCGACGGCAGAAGTCGTCGAGGTTACCGCTCTTGCGTTTGACGCGACGGCGACGGCGGCGATAGAAGATCTTGCCAAAGCCACCGGCTTCGCGGCAGACGTCGAGCCAGGCTTGCTGTTCGGCGATGCAGATATCGGCGTCGTTACTGTCGCTGAGCACGAAGAAGTCGAAACGATCCAGGTCACCGGTAGCAGCCACCGACTCGAAGGTCGCGCGCAGGCCGGCAAAAACCCGCGGCACGTCTTCGTTGCAGATCGGCATGACCAGCGCGGTACGGGCTTCTTTCGGGATCGGCTCGTCGCCGGCGCTTTTGCCGGAGATGCGGTACTTGTCGTGACCGGTGAGCAGTTCGAGGAAGCCCATCAATGCAGTCCAGAAACCTGCCGAAACCCAGCAGAACAGGATCCCGAACATGATCAGGATGCTGGTTTGCAAGGCGTATGGCAGTACCTGGGTGGCCGTTTGCAGCAGGGTCTGGTTGCGTACCTCGTCAAAGTCGACGAAGGACCAGCCCTGGTAAGGCATGATGCCTTTCATGTACCAGCCGGCCACAATCGTCTGGCCGAGCATCAGCACCAGCAGGATATAGCGGCGGATCGAACCGACCGTGCGCCAGCGCGCAGCCGGCAGCACGCGTTCGTCTTTGGGCGGCGCAGGCGGGTTGCTGCGGCCGGTCAGCCGGCGCCAGCCGCGCACCAGGATATTGGTGCGCCAAGGCTCGGGCACCACCCTGGTACGGCGGATCGGCGGCGTGGCCTTGAGGCAAACCCGACCCGCGGCGTCGAGCACCAGCATTTCGGCGTCTTCGAGCTCTTCGGCCGTGTTGAGGGTCAAGCGGCGGCCAACCGACGCCTGCGCGGCGTCCACCGGTGCGTCAAAGGTCGACGACGACAGGCGCTCGTGCAGTTCGGAGAAGGACTTGCAGCCCGCCAGTTCGGCGCGCTGCTCGTCGGTCATCGGAAGATGCGCCAGATACTCGGCAAGAGTCTCTGGCTGGACTGGGGAGTTACTCATCGGCAGGCAACTGATTGCTCCAGGTTTCAGTCAGGACTTGTTCTGTCTTGACCGGTTCCGGGGTGGCTGGGGCAGCTTCTGGCTGCTTGTCTTGCTTGTCCTTGGCATCTTTCTTGGCCTGTTTCTCGTGTTGCTTGGCCAGGACTTTGTCAGCCTTCAGGACTTGGGTGGAAGCCTGCTCTGGCTCAGGCTTGACGATGTCCTGGACCAGGGCCGCACGCATTTCGGTCGGCTTGCCTGCGTCCTTGATCTTCAAGCGCAGGGTCAGGCGCCAGCCTTTGGTGTGCGGGTTGTAGCGCACGCTGTTTTCCACGACTTCGCCGTTTTCGCCGACGCTGACCTGGCTGCGCACTGCCGCATCGGGCTTCAGGGCCTTGAGGGACGGGCCCTCGAAGTCCACCAGGTAGGCCACGCTGCCGTCTGGCTGGCGGATCAGGTTCGATTGCTTCACGTCACCGGTCGAACGCAGGGTCTGCTTGACCCAGGCGCTGTCTGGCGAGTGGAACGGTGCGTCGTTGAGAGTCCAGTGCAGGCGGTAGGCGATATCCAGCGGCTCACCGGGCTTGGGCAGCTCGGCCGGGCTCCAGAACGCAACGATGTTGTCGTTGGTTTCGTCGGCTGTGGGAATCTCTACCAGATCGACGGAACCCTTGCCCCAGTCGCCTTCAGGCTCGATCCAGGCGCTTGGGCGCTTGTCGTAGTTGTCGTCGAGGTCTTCGTACTGGCTGAAGTTGCGACCGCGCTGCAACAGGCCGAAACCACGCGGGTTTTCTACCGAGAAGTTGCTGACCGACAGGTGTTTTGGGTTGTTCAGCGGGCGCCAGATCCACTCGCCGTTGCCGGCATGGATCGACAGACCGCTGGAATCGTGCAGTTCACGACGGTAGTTGAGCACTTTGGACGGCTGGTTCGCGCCGAACAGGAACATGCTGGTCAACGGGGCAACCCCCAGTTTGCTGACCTTGTCACGCAGGAACATCTGCGACTTGACGTCAACAATGGTGTCGGTACCCGGGCGCAGGATCAGGCGATAGGCGCCAGTGGCCCGTGGCGAATCCAGCAAGGCAAAGATCACCAGGTGCTTGTCACCCGGTTTTGGACGCTCAATCCAGAACTCGGTGAAACGCGGGAACTCTTCGCCGGACGGCAGCGCGGTATCGATCGCCATGCCACGGGCGGACAGGCCATAGACCTGGTCCTTGCCCACGACGCGGAAGTAGCTGGCGCCGAGCATGGTCATGATTTCGTCTTGCTTGTCGTCCTTGTTGATCGGGTACAGCACGCGAAAGCCGGCATAACCCAGCTGATCGGTGGCTTTGGGATCAAACGTGACGTCGCCGAAATCGAAACGAGTCGGGTCGTACTTGATTTCCTGGACGTCGGTCGCGGTGATTTCGTTGATCTTCACCGGCGTGTCGAAGTGCATGCCCTGGTGATAGAACGACAGCTTGAACGGGGTTTTCTGATCGGCCCACTCGGCTTTTTCATTGCGGAAACGAATTTTCTGGTAGTCAGCGAATTTCATTTCGCGGAATTCGTTCGGCAGATTGCTGCGCGGGGCTTCGTACTTCTGCCCGGCCAGCTCTTTTGCCTTGGCCGACACATCGTCCAGACTGAATGCCCACAGTTGACCCGCGCCGAACAGGCAAAACAGGGCGGAGCCCGTTACCAGTGCGTTTCGTAACCGTTTGGCAGACAATTTTGGTGCATTACAGGGACTAACAATCACGAGCAACCCTCGCCGAAAACAGATCAAAAAACCAACGGCCAGCTATCTATATGCCAGGTTGGCGAGCATTGTTCCGACTCCGATGGGGCTAAATGATTCCCCAAGGGCGAGCGGACAAGTCTCTACCTAAATCAAAATTGGACCAATTTACGCTGATCCCCGTAGCGCGCGATTATCTAGTAGCCCGTGAGATAACGCAGCAGGGGCAGCGAAGTATTTGTAGCGAAAACTTGGGTTTTTGCGCATTAAAAGTCGTTTTTCATACAATCAGGTCTGCAAAAGGAAGGTGACCGGCCCGTCATTGACCAGATGTACCTGCATATCCGCGCCAAAACGCCCCGATGCCACCGTGCCATGCAATTGTTGCGCTTGTAGCAGCAAGTACCCAAAAAGCGCCTCGCCCAACGCCGGAGGCGCCGCCGTGGAGAAGCTGGGACGCAGGCCACTCTTGGTATCGGCCGCCAGGGTGAACTGGGACACCAGCAGCAAACCACCGCCAATATCCTTCAACGACAGGTTCATCTTGCCGTCGCCGTCACTAAACACCCGATAGTTAAGCAGCTTATGCAACAGCTTGTCGGCACTGGCCGCTGTATCTGAAGGTTCGACGGCCACCAGCACCAGCAAACCCTGGTCTATCGCCCCCACCACTTCGCCTGCCACTTCGACCCGGGCGCCGCGCACCCGTTGTAAAAGCCCCTTCATGCTTCTTCTGGCGGCAGATCAAGCAGGCGCCGTGCCATCTCGTTCGTGGCTCGCACCAGCGCATCGGTGATTCCAGGCTCGGCGGCAGAATGACCCGCCTCGCGGATCACCTGCAATTCGCTGTTCGGCCAGGCTTGATGCAATTCCCAGGCATTGTCCAGCGGGCAGATCATATCGTAGCGGCCATGCACGATGACGCCCGGCAGATGAGCGATCTTGTGCATGTCGCGAATCAGCTGGTCGGGCTCCAGGAAGGAGTTATGGGTGAAGTAGTGGCACTCGATACGCGCAATCGACAAGGCGCGCTGGGGCTCGGAAAAACGCTCGATCAACTGCGGGTTGGGGCACAGACCCAACATGCGGCCTTCCCAGGTGGACCAGGCCTTGGCGGCATGCATCTGGGCGATCTGGTCGTTGCCGGTCAGGCGTTTGTGGTAGGCGCTGATCATGTCGTGCCGTTCTTCCACAGGGATTGGCGCAATGTAGTCCTGCCAGTAATCGGGGAACAGACGGCTCGCGCCGGCCTGGTAGAACCACTGGATATCCTGGGGGCGGGCCAGGAAGATGCCGCGCACGATCAGGCCAAGCACACGCTCGGGGTGGGTTTGCGCATAGGCCAGGGCCAGGGTCGAGCCCCAGGAGCCGCCGAACAGCACCCATTTTTCAATGCCCAGGTGCTCGCGAATGCGCTCAAGGTCAGCGACCAGATCCCACGTGGTGTTGTTTTCCAGGTTGGCCCGTGGCGTGGAGCGCCCGCAACCGCGCTGGTCAAAGGTGACGATACGGTACAGGTTGGGATCGAAATAGCAGCGGCTGTTGGCATCGCAGCCGGCGCCGGGGCCGCCGTGGATGAAAACTACGGGCAAACCTTGCGGGGAACCACTTTCGTCGACATACAGCGTGTGGGTTTCATCGACGGCCAGATCGTGCCGGGCGTAGGGTTTGATCTGCGGGAACAAAGTCTGCATTGCGCGCTCCGTAAGGGGTCGGGTCCATCCCTGGGGGGACGTCTATTATTTTGCCGTCTGGCATCATAAACCCGAATTGTGCAATGAGCATGCCCTCGAAGGCCTGGATCTGTGTCAGTAGAACCTTGCGGAGGCAGCCAGACAGCCAATCGCACAGGCGACCCAGCCTGAAAGTTAAAATTTACACCACCGCAACCTGACTAAAATGCGGCCCCTTTCCAGTACGCAGCTTTCACTACAACTCTAATAACCTATCTTATTCAAATCGCCAAACAGTCTAAAGAACTGTCAACTTCAACAGTAGATACAACGCCATGTAGAGCTTTCAATTAAAGCACGCAGCACATTGCTGCACTGATAACTGGAGGAATATCATGACTGTCCCACCCGAAGAATTCAAAGCGCTTGTGGAATATGCAAACAGCACGGAAAACTTTGTCGCCAACAAAGTTAATATTATTGCGGGAAAAGACAACTCAGGCGTTGAGTGCTGGACAATAATGGCTTTTCAGGACATTTTTGAGAAAGGCCAAAGGCCCCATGAGATACGGGCCATTCATATCATCTTGCCTAAGAGTTCTTTAGCCGCAGAGGTTGACCTATCACCCGCCGCGTCTGCAGAGCTGAAGATCAACAGTGCAAGCTATTTTAAAATTATAAACATCGACTACGAAACAAAAAAATCAACCGAGCTAACCTACCTCGGTAAAGAGGGCTCTATAAAATACAAATGGAGTACCGACCCCAGCCAAGCAGAAGGCAACTTCGGTTTCACTTCAATAGATAACAACAATCAGCCTTTTAAAGTAAATGGTTATTTTCACATATTAAATCGTGGTGCTCACACTATCTAACGGTCAGGATGAATACCGGTGCGATTTCCAGATTCGAAATCGCACCGATCCCATTTCAATACTGCTTGCGACCCCAAGCCAAAACACCTTCCAACAACGCCTTCAACACCACCCGCGTCGGCTCGGCCAGGTCAGCCCGATAACGAAACGGCTCAAACTCCTCCATATACGTGCACTGCCCCAACTCCAGTTGCACCGCATGGATAGCCTGCGCCGGGTTGCCGTAGTGCCGGGTGATGTGCCCGCCCTTGAAACGCCCGTTCAGCACATGGCTGTATTGCGGGTGCGCCGCGCAGATCGCTTCCAACTGGCTGGCCAACCCGGGATCGCAGGCGGCACCGTTGAACGTGCCGAGGTTGAAGTCCGGCAACTTGCCGTCGAACAGGTGCGGGATGACTGAGCGGATAGAATGCGCATCGAACAGCAATGCGTAGCCGAATTCGGCCTTGAGCCGCGCCAGTTCGCGCTGCAGGGTCTGGTGATAGGGCGTCCAGATCTGCTCCAGGTAGGTCGCCCGTTCCTCTTTCGACGGCTCCTTGCCTTCGCTGAACAACGGCACGCCATCAAACAACGTCGCTGGAAACAGGCCCGTGGTCGCGCCGGCATACAGCGGCTTGTCGTCAGATGGCCGGTTCAGGTCGATCACAAACCGCGAATACTCGGCCGCCAGGGTGCTGGCCCCCAGCTCTGCCGCAAAATCGTACAGCGCAGGGATATGCCAGTCGGTATCCGGCAGGCCTTGTGCCTCGGGGATCAAGCCCGCCGCCACCGCAGGCGTCAGGCGCAGGCCGGCATGGGGCATGCTGATCAGCAGCGGGGTGCTGCCTTGTTTGAAGTTCAGAACCTTGTCCACAACGCTACTCCTTACACAGTGACGTCGACGCCATGGCGCACGACGCGTTTATCCAGCTCGCCGCCCAGCCAGTAGGCCAGGTCGGCGGGGCGATCGATCTGCCAGGCGACAAAGTCCGCCACCTTGCCCACTTCCAGCGAGCCGTGGGTGTCACCCATGCCCAGCGCCGTGGCGGCATGCCGGGTGGCGCCGGCCAGGGCTTCTTCCGGGGTCATGCGGAACAAGGTGCAGGCCATGTTCAACATCAGCCGTAATGACAGGGCCGGTGAAGTGCCGGGGTTGAGGTCGCTGGCAATCGCGATCTTCACCCCGTGCTTGCGCAAGGCATCCATCGCAGGCAACTGGGTTTCACGCAGGAAATAGAACGCCCCCGGCAATAGCACGGCGACAGTGCCGGAGGCGGCCATGGCGATGGCATCTTCTTCGGTCATGAATTCCAGGTGGTCGGCCGACAGCGCCTGATACCGCGCCGCCAGGCTGGAGCCGTGCAGGGACGACAATTGCTCGGCGTGCAGCTTTACCGGCAAGCCCAAACGCTGGGCAACCTTGAACACACGCTCAACCTGCTCGGTGGAAAACGCCAGGTATTCGCAGAACGCATCCACGGCATCCACCAACCCTTCAGCGGCCAGGGCTGGCAGCATCTCGTTGCAGATATGCTCGATGTAGTCGTCGGCACGGTCCTTGTACTCCGGCGGCAACGCATGGGCCGCCAGGCACGTGGCACGCACGCTGACCGGCAGCTCCTGGCCCAGGCGCCGGGCCACCCGCAGCATCTTGCGCTCGTTGGCCAGGTCCAGGCCGTAGCCGGACTTGATCTCCACGGTGGTCACGCCATCGCGCAGCAAACTGCGCAGGCGCTTGCGGCTGCTGTCGAACAGCTCGTCTTCGGTCGCCGCACGGGTGGCGCGCACGGTGCTGGCAATGCCGCCACCGGCCGCGGCGATCTCGGCGTAGCTCACGCCCTGCAAGCGCTGCTCGAACTCACCGCTGCGGTTGCCGCCAAATACCGTGTGGGTATGGCAGTCGATCAGCCCCGGCGTGACCCATGCCCCCTGCAGGTCATGGGTCTGCCCGTAGTCGCCACTGGGCAGCTCGGCCCGTGGGCCGATCCACTCGATCAGCGTGCCGGCCGTGACCATCGCGCCATCCTCGATGATCGAGTACTCGCCCTGGGCCATGGTTGCGATGTGGCAGTGTTGCCAAAGCGTTTTCATCAACGCCTCCCTAAGTTATCGATGAGACAAAGCCGGGTCGTAATGGACCTTGGCCGCTTGCCCGGCTGCAGGCTTGACCCACAGCAGGTAGGCGACGACCAGCAGCACAATCCATGCGGCACCCACCAGCAGCGCGGCCTGGGTGTCCGGGAAGTAGCCCAGTACGCCAAAAATAAACAGCATGAAGACAATGGCCGCCGCCGGCGCATAGGGCCAGAACGGTACCGGGAATTTCAGTTCGGCGATCTGTTCCTTGCTCATCGAGCGGCGCATTGCCACCTGCGTGACCAGGATCATCAGCCATACCCAGACGGTGGCGAAGGTGGCAATCGAGGCAATCACCAGGAACACGTTTTCCGGGATCAGGTAGTTCAATACCACGCCGCCCAACAGCGCAGCGCCCATCACCACCACGGTCATCCACGGCACACCGTGGCGCGACAGTTGCGCAAAGCCCTTGGGTGCCTGCCCTTGCTGGGCCAGGCCGTACATCATGCGGCCTGCGCCGAAGATGTCACTGTTGATGGCCGAGACCGCCGCCGAGATCACCACGATATTGAGGATAGTCGCCGCCGAGCCAATCCCCAGGTTGCTGAAGATCTGCACGAACGGGCTGCCCTGGCTGCCGATCTGCGGCCATGGGTAGATGGCCATCAGCACAAACAGGGTCAGCACATAGAACAGCAGGATACGCAGCGGCACCGCGTTGATCGCCTTGGGGATTACCCGTTGCGGGTCCTTGGCTTCACCCGCAGTGATGCCAATGATTTCGATGCCGCCAAAGGCAAACATCACCACCGCAAACGAAGCGATCAGGCCGCCCACGCCATTGGGCATGAAGCCGCCATGGGCCCACAGATTGCTCAACCCACTGGCTGGCGCGTCACCGGCCGAATGCACGCCGAACAGCATGATGCCGAAGCCACCGAGGATCATCGCGACAATCGCGCCGACCTTGAGCAGCGACAGCCAGAATTCCATCTCGCCAAACACCTTGACGTTGCACAGGTTCAGCCCGCCGATCAGCAGGACAATGCCGAGCACCCAGACCCAGCGTGCGACTTCGGGAAACCAGAAGCCCATGTAGATGCCGAAGGCCGTGACGTCCGCCAGGCAGACGATGATCATCTCGAAGGCGTAGGTCCAGCCGAGGATAAAGCCGGCCATCGGGCCCAGGTAGGTGCTGGCGTACTGGCCGAAGGAGCCAGACACCGGATTGTGCACGGCCATTTCACCGAGGGCGCGCATCACCATGAACACCGCAGCGCCACCGATCAGGTAGGCCAGCAACACCGCCGGGCCGGCCATCTGGATGGCCGAGGCGGAGCCGTAGAACAGCCCGGTGCCGATGGCCGACCCCAGTGCCATGAAGCGAATATGGCGGGCGGTCAGTCCGCGTTTGAGACCTTGTGCTTGCTGGTGCATTTCTCGTCCCTAATTATTGTTATCCAGAGAGAATCCGAACCTATGGACGATCACCTGTGGGAGCTGTCGAGCCTTGGCGAGGCTGCGATGGCGGCGGCACAGGCAACATTTACATTGCCTGGTCCACCGCTATCGCAGCCTCGCCGGGCGAGACAGCTCCCACACGGGATCGGGGGAGTGTTTAGAGGCTTGGTAGCAACTTGGCGGGTACCAGCTCATTCAGGCAGCGGCTGGCCAACAGCTCACTGGCGGCATTGATGTCCGGGGCGAAGAAGCGGTCCTTGTCATAGAACCCTACTTTGGCGCGCAGGATCCCACGGGCCTGTTCCAGCTTCGGCGAGGTTTTCAGGCCATCGCGCAGGTCCAGGCCCTGGCACGCGGCCAGCCATTCCACCGCGAGAATGCCACGGGTGTTTTCAGCCATTTCCCACAGGCGCTTGCCGGCAGCCGGGGCCATGGAGACGTGGTCTTCCTGGTTGGCCGACGTCGGCAGGCTGTCGACGCTATGGGGATGGGACAGCGCCTTGTTCTCACTGGCCAAGGCCGCAGCAGTCACCTGGGCGATCATGAACCCGGAGTTCACCCCGCCGTTGCCCACCAAAAATGGCGGCAGTTGCGACATGTGCTTATCCATCATCAACGAAATACGACGCTCGCTGAGGGAGCCGATTTCAGCGATGGCCAGGGCCATGTTGTCGGCAGCCATCGCCACCGGTTCGGCGTGGAAGTTACCGCCGGAGATCACATCACCCTCGGCGGCAAATACCAGCGGGTTATCCGACACTGCGTTGGCTTCGACCACCAACACCTCGGCCGCCTGGCGGAACTGGGTCAGGCAGGCGCCCATGACTTGTGGCTGGCAGCGCAGGGAGTACGGGTCTTGCACCTTGTCGCAGTTCTGGTGGGACTGGGACACCTGGCTGCTGTCGCCAAGCAGGTCGCGATACGCGGCCGCCGAGTCAATCTGCCCACGCTGGCCACGGGCCGCATGAATGCGCGCGTCGAACGGCGAGCGCGAGCCCAGCACGGCTTCGACGGTCAGGCCACCGCAGGCGATGGCGGCGGCAAACAGGTCTTCGCCTTCAAACAGACCGCGCAGGGCGTAGGCGGTGGAAACCTGGGTGCCGTTGAGCAGCGCCAGGCCTTCCTTGGCCGCCAGGGTCAGAGGCGTGAGGCCGGCGACTTTCAGCGCCTCGGTGGCCTCCAGCCATTGCCCTTTGTAACGGGCCTTGCCTTCGCCCAGCAGCACCAGGGACATATGGGCCAGCGGCGCCAGGTCACCGGAAGCACCCACCGAGCCCTTGAGCGGGATATGTGGGTAGACCTCGGCGTTGATCAGGGCGATAAGCGCGTCGATCACCTTGCGGCGAATCCCGGAGAAACCCCGGCTCAGGCTGTTGACCTTGAGCACCATCACCAACCGCACCAGCGCATCGCTGATCGGTTCACCCACGCCGGCAGCGTGGGACAACACCAGGGAACGCTGGAGGTTTTCCAGGTCTTCGCTGGCGATACGGGTCGAGGCCAGCAGGCCAAAACCGGTGTTGATGCCATAGGCAGTGCGGTTCTCGGCAAGGATCTGCTCGACACAGGCAACACTGGCTTCGATCTGCGCCGTGGCGCTGTCATCCAGGCTGAGGGTTACCGGCTGCTGGTAGATGGCACGCAGTTGGGCAAGGCTCAGTTGGCCTGGAATCAGATTTAGCGCGGTCACATTCATGCTCCTTTTGAAATAGGGTTCAGTGCACATTCGGTAAAGCGTGGTTCAGCAAATCGGTGTTCTTGAGCAGCGTGGCGGCGGTCGCGATATCCGGCGCCAGCCAGCGGTCCTGTTCATAGGCCGGGACCTGCTCGCGCAGCAGGCGCCAGGCGGTGTGGGTGCCGGCGCCGAAGCGTTGCTCCTTGAGGAACTCAAAGGCCTGGGCCGCCAGCAGGTATTCGATGGCGAGGATCTGGGTGACGTTGTCCAGCACCGCGTGCAGTTTGAGCGCGGCATTGGTGCCCATGCTCAGGTGGTCTTCCTGCAGGCCCGAGGTGACGAAATTGTCGAGCACCGCCGGCTGCGCCAGTTGGCGATTCTGACCACAGAGGGAAGCGGCGACGTACTGCACGATCATCATCCCCGAGTTAACCCCGGGGTTGCTCACCAGGAATGCCGGCAGGCCGCTGACGTGGGGGTTGATCAGGCGGTCCAGGCGGCGCTCGGCGATGGCGCCGATTTCCGCCATGGCGATGGCCAGCATATCCGCCGCCAATGCCACGGACTGGCCATGGGGGTTGGCTTGGGACACCACCCGGTAGTTGTCCGGCGTGCCCAGCAACAGCGGGTTGTCGGTGGCGCCGTTGAGTTCGGTCTCGATCTGCCGGGTGGCGTGCTCCAGTTGATCGCGGGCAGCGCCATGGACCTGGGGGATCGAACGGATGCTGAGCGCGTCCTGGGTGCGAATGCCCTTGCTCGCGGCAATCACCTCACTGCCATCGAGCAAGGCCCGCAGGTTGCTGGCGACCTGCTGCATGCCCGGATGCGGTTTGAGGGCGATGACCTGCTCGTCGAATGCGTCGATCTGCCCGCGCTGTGCTTCAAAGCTCATGGCACCGATCACATCGGCCCATTGCAGCAAATGGTGGGCATCGGCCAGGGCCAGGCAGCTCAGGCCGCTCATGCACGGCGTACCGTTGACCAGGCTCAGGCCGTCCTTGGCGCCAAGCACCACGGGCTGCAGGCCTTCGGCGGCCAAGGCGGCCTGGGCGGTAACGATCTGCCCGCGATAACTAACATTTCCTACACCCAGCAAGGCAATGCCGATATGGGCCATATGGGTCAGGTAGCCCACCGAGCCCTGGGACGGTACTTGCGGGGTGATGCCATGGTTGAGCAGCGCCAGCAGCGAATGCACCACCTGCGGATGCAGGCCGGATTTGCCCTGGCTGTAGTTGATAACGGCGGCGCAGATGATGGCGCGGGTCTGTTCATTGCTCAGCGGCGCACCGACACCGCAGGCGTGGCTAAGCAAGGTGTTGCGCGACAACTGGCTCAGTTGCTCGCCCTTGAGCGACACATTGCACAGGGCGCCCAGGCCGGTGTTGACGCCATAGGCGCGCTCGCCGCTGGTGACGATGCGTTGCACGATGGCCTGGGCATTATCGATGCGCGCCCAGGCCTGGCCCGACAGCGCAAGCTCAGCGCCCCAGCGAGCGACGGCGACCACGTCCTGCCAGTGCAGGGGGGTGTCGGCGATGATGATTTTTTTAGCCTGGGACATCTTCATACCTTCTTTATTTTTTTACAGCCTTGCCGGCCTCTTCGCGGGCAAGCCCGCTCCCACATTTTGATTTGTGAATGCATTCAAATGTGGGAGCTGGCTTGCCTGCGATGGGGCCAGCAGCCTCACTGCACCTGCTGGCTCAGACCACCGCCGCCCGCCGCTGAACAAACCGGTCCACATACTCATCCGCCGGCGAATGCAAAATCTCCCGCGGCGTACCGACCTGGATCAGCTTGCCGTCCTTGAGGATCGCAATGCGGTTGCCGATACGCACGGCCTCGTCCAGGTCGTGGGTGATAAACACGATGGTCTTGTGCAGGGTCTTTTGCAGCTCCAGCAACTGGTCCTGCATCTCGGCACGGATCAGCGGGTCGAGGGCGCTGAACGCCTCGTCCATCAGGATGATGTCGGTGTCCGCCGCCAACGCACGGGCCAGGCCCACCCGTTGGCGCATGCCGCCCGACAGTTGGTGCGGGTATTTGTTTTCGTAGCCCTTCAAGCCCACGGTCTGGATCCAGTGCAACGCGCGCTCGGTGCACACTGGCTTGCTTTCGCCGCGCACTTTCAGGCCGTAGGCCACGTTGTCCAGCACGCTCTTGTGGGGCAACAGGCCGAAGCTCTGGAACACCATGCTGATCTTGTGCCGGCGGAACTGGCGCAAGGCGTCCATATCCAGTTGCAGAATGTCTTCACCGTCCACCAGGATCGCGCCGCTGGTGGGGTCGATCAGGCGGTTGAAGTGGCGCACCAGGGTGGACTTGCCAGAACCCGACAGGCCCATGATCACAAAGATCTCGCCGGTACCGATGCTCAGGGACAGGTCATTGACGCCCACCACGCAACCGGTCTGCGCCAGCACCTGGTCCTTGGTCTGGCCTTGGCCAATAAGTGCCAGGGCTTCTTTTTCCCGCGCGCCGAAAATCTTGAAGACGTTTTTAACTTCGATCTTGCTGACAGTAGTCATTTGCTCGCCTCATGCCGTGGACGACCATAGGCCTGGGTAATGCGGTCGATGACCACTGCGAGAATCACAATCGCCAGGCCAGCCTCCAGGCCACGGCCGACGTTGAGGGTCTGGATACCGACCAGTACGTCTTCCCCCAGGCCACGGGCGCCGATCATCGAGGCGATCACCACCATCGACAGGGCCATCATGGTGGTCTGGTTGATCCCGGCCATGATGCTTGGCAGGGCCAGCGGCAGTTGCACGCCGAACAGCTGCTGCCAGCGGTTGGCGCCGAAGGCATTGATGGCTTCCATCACTTCGCGGTCCACCTGGCGAATGCCCAGGTCGGTCAGGCGTATCAGCGGCGGCGCGGCGTAGATCACCGTGGCAAAAATCGCCGGCACCTTGCCCAGGCCAAACAGCATCAATACCGGGATCAGGTACACGAAGCTGGGCATGGTTTGCATGATGTCCAGCAGCGGCATCAGCACCGAGCGCAGGCGATTGCTGCGCGCCGAGAGAATGCCCAGGGGAATGCCGATCAGCACCGAAATCACCGTGGCTACCATCATCAGGGCCAGGGTCTGCATCAGTTTGTCCCACAGGCCGACCGCGCCGACCAGGAACAGCAGGCCGACGATCACCGCCGTGGTCACTACCTTGCGGGTAGCGTGCCAGGCAACGCCGCCGACAATCGCCAGCATCAGCCACCAGGGCGCCATGCGCAGCAGGCCTTCCAGGTTGACGATGGCCCACAGCAAGGTGTCGGAGATCTGCCGGAACACATCACCGTAGTTGGTCACCAACCCATCGACCCAACCGTTGACCCAGTCGGCGATGGAAAACGTAAAACTCTCAGGAAACATAGCGTGCTCTCGATCCAGTGGAGTGTGGCCGGGTGTCCGGCTGCCTTTTCAGGGTAGCCGGGAGCACTGTGCCTACAAGGCCGCGTCGATTTTCTTGGCTGCGTCTTCACTGACCCAGGCGTGCCAGACTTCCGGGTGTTCCTTGAGGAAAATCTTCGCCAGCTTCGCTGAGTCAATGCGCTCTTTGCTCATGCGCGCCAGGTTCTGGTTGAGCAGGTCGATCGGCAGGTTGACCTTTTCCAGCACCGCCACCAGTTCCGGGGCCTGCTCGTGGAAAGTCTTGGACAGGCCGACCTTGATGGTCACGCTTTTGTCCACGCCGGGTTTTTCGTCGAGTTTGACCAGGTCCACCTGGCCCATCAGCGGCGTCGGCGACCAGTAGTAGAACAGGATCGGCTCGCCACGCTTGTAGCTCGACAGCACCGCCGCATCCAGCGCCGGGCCGGTGCCTGGGCGGAAGTTGGTGTAGGAACTTTCCAGGCCATAGCTCTTGAGCATTTCGCTGTTGTCCAGCTCGCACGTCCAGCCGGCCGGGCAGTTGTAGAAGCGGCCTTTGGCAGGCTCTTCCTGGTCCTTGAATACCGCAGAGTACTTGGCCAGGTCGGCAATGTTTTTCAGGTCCGGCGCCTTGGCCTCAAGCTTGCGCTTGGCGTCGCCTTCGATCACATAACGCGGCACGTACCAACCTTCAACCGCGCCGACCACGGGGGCGCCGACGCCGACGACTTTGCCGGCCTTCTCGGCTTTCTTCCACACTTCGCTGCGGCCGACCCACTCCTCGGCGAAGATCTGAATATCGTTGCTGCCCAGGGCGTTCTCCATGGTGATGGAATTGCCCGGCAGGCTATCGGTTTTGCAGTCGTAGCCTTTTTCCAGGACCACTTGCAGGACGTCGGTCAGCAGCATGCCGCTTTCCCAATTCAGGCCAGCGAACTTCACCGGTTTGCCTGACTCGCACCAGCCGGCCGCCTGGGTGGCGCCAGCGCTGGCCAGCAAGCCTGCGGCGAGCAATGGGGTCAGCAGGGTCTTATGCATTTTCATTGTGTGACGCTCCCAATCATGAAATGGATTACGGCAGTCAAAAGGCATCCTGCCTCGTCCACGTCCCATCAGGCTTGTGCAAGCTGCCCGGTTGTTGTTGGCGTAGCGCCCTGCTCTACCGGCAGGATCAGTCGCTGCGGAATCTCGCCGTGCCATTTTTTTGCACACACGTAATACAGGGCGGCAGGCAGTACCAGGCCGATGATCCAGGAAATATCCACACCCCCCAGGCTGGCCACTAGGGGGCCGGTGTAGAACTTGGTGGCGATGAACGGCAACTGCACCAGCACACCGAACACATACACGCTGATACCCAGCGGGTTCCAGCGGCCATAGCGACCGTTCGGATCGGCCAGCGCCGGCACGTCATAGCGATCGCGGGTGATGCAGTAGTAGTCCACCAGGTTGATTGCACTCCAGGGCGTAAAGAACGCCAGCAAAAACAGGATGAAGGACTTGAACGCACTGAGGAACGAGTGCTGGCCGAGCAACGCGATCAGGGTCGCCGCGCCGACGATCAACAGCACGAAAACCAGGCGCTGCAAACGCGTCACCTCCATACGCCCCCGAAAACCGCTGACGATGGTCGCAATACACATGAAGCTGCCGTAGGAATTGAGCGTGGAGATGGTGACCTTGCCGAACGCGATGCTGAAGTACAGCAGCGCCGCCGTAGCACCGGTGCCGCCCAGGCCCACGATGTAGGCCACTTCGTTACCGGCAAATTGCCCGTTGGACATGGCGGCGGCAAACACCCCGAGGATCATTGCCACCTGCGCACCAATGACCGAGCCTGCGCCTGCGGCCAGAAAGGTTTTCACCGAAGACGTGTTGCTCGGCAGGTAGCGTGAGTAGTCAGCCACATAGGGCCCGAAGGCGATCTGCCAGGAGGCCGCAAGCGACACCGCGAGCAGGAAGCTGGACCAACTGAAGTGGCGGATTTGCAGGAGTGCGCCAACATCGGTCTGGCTCATCAGGCGGCTGAACAGGTAGACAAAGGCAATCACCCCAATGACGCTGGCGACACGGCCGATGAAATGGATCACCCGATAACCGAGCACCGTGACCAGCACGATGACACTGGCAAAGATAAGGATGCCGAGGCTGTCACTGACCCCGAACAACTGGCCCAGTGCCTGGCCGGAAAGCACAGTCCCGGTGGCGGTGAACCCCAGGTACATCAAGCACACCAGCACCATCGGAATGGCCGCGCCATATACCCCGAACTGCACCCGGCTGGAGGTCATCTGCGGCAGGCCAAGCCGTGGTCCTTGCGCCGCATGCAATGCCATCACCGCGCCGCCCAGCAGTTGGCCGATCAACAGACCGATCAACGACCAGAACACATCACCGCCCAACACCACGGCCAGGGCCCCGGTGACAATCGCGGTGATCTGCAGGTTGGCCCCCATCCAGAGGGTGAACTGGCTAAATAGACGACCGTGTCTTTCCGCTTCCGGGATGTAGTCGATCGAACGCCTTTCGATCAACGGGGTGGAGCTTGCACGTGCGTCTTTTGCAGCCATGGGGGTTCAACCTCTAATGGATTGTTATTCGGTGACGCGGATAAAACAGGTCTTGTGTACACAGCAGGTCAAATGTGGGAGCTGGCTTGCCTGCGATACGCACAACTCGGTCTGTCAGGCAGACCACAGTGATGCCATCGCGGGCAAGCCCGGCTGCCACAGGAACCGAGCCAGGCGCTACTTGATCATCGGGAGGTTGAGGCCCTGCTCCTTGGCGCAGTCGATAGCGATCTGATAGCCCGCATCGGCGTGGCGCATTACCCCAGTGGCCGGGTCGTTGTGCAGCACGCGGGCAATCCGCTCGGCGGCTTCGTCGGTACCGTCGCAGACAATCACCATCCCCGAATGCTGGGAGAAGCCCATGCCTACGCCGCCACCGTGGTGCAGCGAAACCCAGGTCGCACCGCTGGCGGTATTGAGCAGGGCATTGAGCAGAGGCCAGTCGGACACGGCATCGGAACCGTCCTGCATGGATTCGGTTTCGCGGTTGGGGCTGGCCACCGAACCGGAGTCCAGGTGGTCACGGCCGATCACCACCGGCGCCGACAGCTCGCCGCTGCGCACCATCTCGTTGAATGCCAGGCCAAGCTTGGCGCGTTGGCCCAGGCCGACCCAACAGATGCGCGCCGGCAGGCCCTGGAAGCTGATGCGCTCGCGGGCCATGTCCAGCCAGTTGTGCAGGTGGGCGTCGTCGGGGATCAGCTCTTTGACCTTGGCGTCGGTCTTGTAGATATCTTGCGGGTCGCCCGACAGTGCCGCCCAACGGAACGGGCCGATGCCACGGCAGAACAACGGACGGATGTAGGCCGGCACAAAACCCGGGAAGTCGAAGGCATTTTCTACGCCCTCTTCTTGTGCCATCTGACGGATGTTGTTGCCGTAGTCGAAGGTCGGAATGCCTTGTTTCTGGAACTCGAGCATCGCTTTGACGTGCACGGCCATCGACTGCTTGGCCGCCTTGATCACGGCGGCGGGCTCGGTCTTGGCGCGGGCGCGGTACTCGTCCCAGGTCCAGCCGGCTGGCAGGTAGCCATTGAGCGGGTCGTGGGCGCTGGTCTGGTCGGTGACCATGTCCGGGCGCACGCCGCGCTTGACCAGTTCCGGGAGAATTTCGGCAGCGTTGCCCAGCAGGGCGATGGAGATGGCCTTGCCTTCCTTGGTGTACTTGGCGATGCGCGCCAGGGCGTCGTCGAGGTCGGTGGCTTGTTCGTCGACATAGCGGCTGTTCAAGCGGAAGTCGATGCTGACCTGCTGGCATTCAATGTTCAGCGAGCACGCGCCGGCCAGGGTCGCGGCCAGAGGCTGGGCACCGCCCATGCCGCCGAGGCCGGCGGTGAGCACCCAACGGCCTTTGAGGTTGCTGTCGTAATGCTGGCGACCAGCCTCAACGAAGGTTTCGTAGGTGCCCTGGACGATGCCCTGGCTGCCGATGTAGATCCAGCTGCCGGCGGTCATCTGGCCGTACATGGCCAGGCCCTTGGCATCCAGTTCGTTGAAGTGTTCCCAACTGGCCCAGTGCGGCACCAGGTTGGAGTTGGCGATCAGTACGCGGGGCGCGTTGCTGTGGGTCTTGAACACGCCCACCGGCTTGCCGGATTGCACCAGCAGGGTTTCGTCGTCGTTCAGGTGGGTGAGGCTTTCGACGATCTGGTCGTAGCACTCCCAGTTACGCGCCGCGCGGCCGATGCCACCGTATACCACCAGCTCTTTGGGGTTCTCGGCCACTTGCGGGTCGAGGTTGTTCATCAGCATGCGCAGCGGTGCTTCAGTCAGCCAGCTTTTGGCGGTAAGCGTGTTGCCACGGGCGGCGCGGATTTCAACGTCGCGGTACTTGGTAGGCTTGTTCTGGGAAAAGTCAGTCACAAAAAACTCCTCAGCAATCGATGCGCGAACACGATGGTGCGAAGAGGATGTCCAGCGACTCTTATGCACACACCTTTACTTGTACATACAAGCATATGCAATCAAGCGGCCAACTTCTGCGCCATGTGCCTAAGATTTTCTTGTGGGGTGCGTGTAAGCCTCGGAAAACAAGGCTTCCGGGCTTGATGAAATTTCTTACAGAGGGGTTTTGAAGTGCCGGGGGATTGCTACTGAAGCAGGGCATTGCGCCATGCTGGGGCATTCGGTAACAACTTGGTGCGGGACTGGAAACAGATTTTGTAGCTAATACATAACCGATGTGGGAGCTGGCTTGCCTGCGATTGCGATGCGTCAGACACATTGCTATCGCAGGCAAGCCAGCTCCCACATTTTTAAGCGCGTGCGGTCAGTTCGATGATGCAGCAGCGGCCAGTTACTGCAATGTCCAGCAGCCCGGTGTTACCGTCCACCTGCAAACAATCATGATGCCCCAGCACTTGGCCCAGCACCTTCACCTCATCCGCCACACTGAACACCAGCACGGTGTGCGCGGTGCTGAAAAACTGCTGCACACCATCCACCCACTGCAAACGCGCGTGGTAACGCTGGGGCGAATAGATCAGGTTGAAATCGCGGATCGGCCCGGTGATCAGGCGGCACGCCACCTGGCTTTCACCGCTGAAGGCAAACGGTTGCAGCGGTAACAACCCGCGCTGCTCCTCACCGTCCACTGTCAGCACCATGCCCGCGCCCTGGATCACGGTGATGACCCGCTGATACCCGGCAAACGTGGAAAAGCCGCCCGATTCGCCAATATCGGCAATCGACAGGCGCCAGCCAAAGCCGTCGAGGCCATGGCCGGCGTCACGGGTGATTTCTTCGGTGCTGCCGCCACCGTTCTTCCACGGCATACGCACGTAATCGGCAGCACGCCAGACCTTTACTGCATTCATTTGCTGAAACGTCCTTCGAGGCTATGACGGGAGCCGGGGTGGATCAGACGCGCAGCGGTCACCGGCTGGCGGCCGGACCAAGTGCGCCGACGAATCAGCAGGCATGGCTCGCCGGCCTCGATCTGCAGCAGCTTGCACTCCTGTGCGTCGGCCAGGATCGCTTCCACCACATGCTCACCCTCGGTCAGCGGTGCCACCTGGTTGAGATAGGCATAGGGGGTTTGCTGGGTGAAATCCTGTTGCAGGTATTCGGGGGCGACCAGTGCATTGACGAAGCGGTCTTCGATTTGCACCGGGATATCGTTTTCGTAGTGCACGATCAACGAGTGGAACACCCGCCCGCCTTCACGCATCTCCAGGGCCACGGCACGTTCGGAGCCAGCGGCCTCTTCGCCCAGGGTAATGACTTTGCAAGTGTGGCGGTGGCCGCGGGAGGCGATCTCATCGGCGATGTTATGCACCTCGAACAGCGCCGACTGGCTCTTGGGCTCGGCGACGAAGGTGCCGACGCCTTGCATGCGCACCAGCAGACCTTCGGCGGTCAGCTCCCGCAGCGCCCGGTTGATGGTCATACGGCTGAAGCCCAGTTGGTTGACCAACTCGCTTTCCGACGGCACGCGATAGTGCGGCGGCCAGTTGCCGTTGAGAATCTGCTGGCTGATCATCTGCTTGACGCGGGCATACAAGGGCGCCGGACTTTCGTCCATGTGGGCAGCCAGCGGGGACTTGGCGGGCGGAGTCGGCACGGGGAATCCTTGCAGGGGGAAAAGATGCATAGATTGCCGGAGTTTACCGAGCAGGCAAACGTCTGTATATGTATATACAAATAAACACACGACCGGGGTGCCTTGATCATGTCCGCTTTCTTTGCCGAACGCGCGCTGCTGCCTAATGGATGGGCCACTGATGTACGTCTTGAAGTCAGCGCCGACGGCCTGCTGACCAACGTAACGGCCAATGCCAGCGCAGACGGCGCCGAGCGGCTCAGAGGCCCGTTGTTGCCAGGCATGCCAAACCTGCATTCCCATGCATTCCAGCGGGCCATGGCAGGGCTGGCGGAAGTCGCCGGCAACCCCAATGACAGCTTCTGGACCTGGCGCGACCTGATGTACCGCATGGTCGGCCAGATCAGCCCCGAGCAACTGCAAATCATCGCCCGCCAGCTGTATATCGAAATGCTCAAGGCCGGCTACACCTCGGTCGCCGAGTTCCACTATGTACACCACGATGTCAGCGGCCAGCCGTACGCCGACCCCACCGAACTGTCACGCCAGATCAGCCTGGCGGCGGCCAGCAGCGGGATCGGCCTGACGTTGCTGCCGGTGCTGTACAGCCACTCGGGCTTTGGCGGCCAGGCGCCGAACGAAGGCCAGCGGCGGTTTATCAACAGCACCGAAAACTACCTGGACCTGCAAGCGCGTTTGCAACCGATAGTGGCCGCGCAACCGGCACAGCAACTGGGCCTGTGTTTCCACTCATTGCGCGCGGTAACGCCACAACAGATCAGCGCAGTCCTGGCCGCCAGTGACCAGGCCTGCCCGGTGCATATCCACATAGCCGAACAGCAAAAGGAAGTCGATGACTGCCTGGCCTGGAGCGGCAAGCGCCCGCTGCAATGGCTGTATGACAATGTCGAAGTGGACCAGCGTTGGTGCCTGGTACATGCCACCCACGCCAACCCTGAAGAAGTGACGCTGATGGCCCAGAGCCGAGCGATTGCTGGGTTGTGCCTGACCACTGAAGCCAACCTGGGCGACGGGATTTTCCCGGCTGTGGACTTCCTGGCCCAGGGCGGGCGCATGGGGATTGGCTCAGACAGCCATGTGTCATTGAGCGTGGTCGAGGAACTGCGCTGGCTGGAATACGGCCAGCGCCTGCGCGA
Organism: Pseudomonas sp. 06C 126; assembly: GCF_001855215.1. NCBI lineage: Bacteria > Pseudomonadati > Pseudomonadota > Gammaproteobacteria > Pseudomonadales > Pseudomonadaceae > Pseudomonas > Pseudomonas sp. 06C 126. The sequence continues at coordinate 37,233 of NZ_MIFU01000102.1, forward strand.
CCAGCGGCGTAACCGGCTGTATCGCAGCGATCAACCGATGGTCGGGCGTACGTTGTTCGACGCCGCCCTCGACGGCGGCGCCCAGGCCCTGGGCCAGCCGATTGGCCGCCTGGAAGTGGGCAAGCGCGCCGACTGGCTGGTGCTGGACGGCAACGATCCGTACCTGGCGACGGCCAGTGAAGACGGGATTCTCAACCGCTGGCTGTTCGCCGGGGGTGATCGGCAAGTGCGTGATGTGCTGGTCAATGGCCAGTGGGTGGTGCGCGATGGGCGGCATGCTGGCGAGGAAGAAAGCAGCCGGGCCTTCACGCAGGTTCTTAGAGACCTACTGTCCTAACAGTACATCCCATTGAAGGAGCTGGTTTGCCAGCTCCTACATGCACCTCTTCAGCTACAGATTTGCGGACACTGCTCGCGGACTTCTCCCACAAACTCATCGGCAGTCGCCTTGAGCCAAGCAAATAGCCGGGCGATATCCGGCTCAGACTGTCGCCCGTTTCGACAAATGATGTAGTACGCCGCCGGCGACATCATCACCGGACCGTTCAACGCCAGCAGGCTCCCCTCTTTCAGCGCGTCATACACCAGCGCCGTCCTGCCCAGGGCAATCCCACTGCCTTTTGCGGCCAGGCTGATGGCCTGGCTGGAATCCGGAAATCGCGGGCCACGGTGATACGGTGGAGCCGCCAGTGCCTGGAACGCAAACCAGCTTTCCCAGCCCGGGCACACTTGATCGTCGACCCGGTGGATTAGCGGGTGCCGGGCGATATCCTCCAGCGAAATATCGCCATTGCCCCGCACAAACTCTGGGGAGCAGACGGGGAATACCGCATCACGCATCAGCAGTTCGACGTGATGCTCCGGATAGTCGCCGTACCCCATCACCACGGCTACGTCGTATTGATGGGCGCCCAGGTTATCCGTACTGGTCAACATCAGGTCCAGGTTGAACGAGGCCTCGGTATGCGAGCCGTGCAGCCTGGGGATCAGCCATGTCGAGCAGAGGGACGAGGTACACGAAAGGTACAGCGGTTGAGGTGTGTCCGGGCGCAGGGAGTGCAGCACGCCATCCAGCTCGCGGAAAAATCCAGCGGTCACCGGCAGCAAGGCCTGCCCCGCTTCAGTCAGCGTGACGCCCCGCGAGTGGCGCTCGAACAACTGCACGTCCCACCACGCTTCCAGGCCCGCAATCTGATGGCTGATGGCACTGGCTGTGAGGTTGAGCTCAGACGCCGCACGCGCAAAGCTGCCACATTGCGCAGCGCTGACAAAGGCTTGAAGCATAGGAGTCGGTGGCGGGCGCTGGGCCATCAGGTGCTCACTTTGATCAGGATGATCCCGCAAACAATCACCAGCGCCGAAAGCGTCCGCCGCCAGCCGAACCGCTCACGAAAGAACAGTGCAGCAATAATGGCGCCGATGATAACACTGGTTTCCCGCAGTGCTGAGACCTTGGCCACCGCGTCCAAGGACAGCGCGAACAACACCAGGCCGTAGGACGCCAGGTAAAAAACCCCGCCCAGCATGCCCACCCGCCACTGACGGCCAATCGCCTGGACAAACTGCGTACGCGCCTTGAGAAACGCCAGCAACGGGATTGGAATACTCTGGAACACCGTCAGGTAAATGATGTATTGCAGCACCGTCTCACTGGCTCTTACACCCTTGGCGTCCACCACCGTGTAAGACGCAATAAACACTCCCGCGCCCACCGCCATCAGGATCGGCCGGAGCATCAGCGTCGTCATCCTGCGCACAAACGTCAGGCTGATGATCCCCAGGCAAATCAACAACACCCCTGCCAGCGCCTGGAAAGACAGGTGTTCGTGCAGCAGAAAGTAGGAAAACAGCGCGACCAGTACCGGCGGTACGCCGCGCATTACCGGATAGACCTGGCCGAAGTCGCCCGTTTCATAGGCCTTGATCAGAAACAGGCGATAGATCGTATTGAGCACCACCGAGAGCAGCACATAACCCCAAACCTGCAAGCTCGGCACATTGACCAGTGGCAACGCCGCGAGACAGATCAGCAATGCCGTGCCATCGACCAGGGCCAGGGTCATGAAGCGACTGCTGCCGGCCCGGACAACGGCGTTCCAGGTGGCGTGCATAAAGGCGGAGATCAGGACCAGGGTGACCGCAATATCGGAGTTGTCCATGGAGTCGGCTGTTCAGAGGAAAAGGCGGGTATTTAACTCAGCCTCGCGCGCTGACCAGAAGCGAATCCTCATCAGCACAGCCATCAAAATCCATCATGGTTCCCGACGCGGTCAAACCCTGCGGGCAAAAAAAAGGGCGGGTTTATTAAAAAACCCGCCCTTTCTATTTCGCATTACTGCGACGTCTTGGCCATCTGCTTATCCGGCGTACGCCAGATCAAACGCGTGGTGTCGTAACCCTGCTGGCGTGCCCTGCTGAGCAGGTCTTCGCGGGTGTCGGCGCTGACGGTCGGCGTGCGCGACAGCAGCCACATGTAGCGCCGGCTCGGGCTGCCGACGATGGCGGTCTTGTAGTCGTCGCTGACGTACAACACCCAGTAATCGCCCTTGGCCACGCCCGGCAACAGCGCGGTGAACCAGTTATTGAATTCGACCCACAACTTGTCGGTCTTGCCCGGTACTTGCGGCGTGGCCGTGCCCTTGGCTTCTTCCCACTTCCACTCGGTGGTCAGGCAGCGGTTGAACACTGACATGTCGCCATCGGGCAGCAGGGAGTAACGGGCCTCGGACTGCGCGCAGTTACGCTGGAAGTACATGGGCAGGCGGGCCAACTCGTACCAGGTGCCCTGGTAACGCTTGAGGTTGACGCTGCCGACGGTCTTGGGTTGCAGATCATCGCCAGAATGGCTGGCGCAGCCTGCCAAAAACAGGCTGGCGCAAAGGTATAAAACGAAACGCATCATTCTTCTTCTCCCGCAGGCTTGCGCCCCGGTTTACTTCAGGCCTTGCCCGGAAAACATCAGAACTTTGTCACCGGCGTACTGCACGCTGATAAAGCTGGTTTTATCGCCCCAGGTGCAACTGGACATGCCCAGCGCGCCGGAACAATCGGTGGGCTTACCCAGCAACGACTCCACTTCAGCCTTGGCCATGCCAGCCGAGAGCTTTTGGTAGTTTTCCTGGGTGACCTTGCTGCAAGCGGCCAATAGGACGCAAAAGCACAAGAGTGCGAGACGGCGTAACGACATGGTAGAGCTCCTGGAGGGACACGCAGCAGTGGGGGTCTGCCAGAAGCTTAGAAGGGAAAAGGGGGGTCTGGTTCCCGGAAGGCAAAAACAAAAAAAGCCCCCTGTGGCGAGGGGGCTTGTCCCGGTACAAACCGGGGACATCGTTTACATTTCTAACCGGGGACATGGTTTACAGGTTAATACGCATGGTCAGGAGGTAT
>NZ_MIFU01000103.1:0-37886 GCF_001855215.1 Pseudomonas sp. 06C 126
CCGCTTTCGCGGGCAAGCCCGCTCCCACAGGGGGGCTTTGTTGGGCATAGAGTTTTGTGCCACACCACCATCAAATGTGGGAGCTGGCTTGCCTGCGATGGCGGTGCAACTGCCACCAAGGAGGGTGACTGAACCACCGCTTTCGCGAGCAAGCCCGCTCCCACAGAGGGGTTGGGGTTAGCTGCTGCTATGCCAGTTCGGCGCGCAGTTGCCGCGCAGCGGCGACCATATGAATCAGCGCCGCCTCCGTCTCTGGCCAGGCGCGGGTCTTCAGGCCGCAGTCGGGGTTGACCCACAGTCGTTCGGCCGGGATGCGCTGGGCAGCCTTGCGCAGCAGGTTGGCCATTTCCGAGGCGTCCGGTACTCGTGGCGAGTGGATGTCGTAGACGCCCGGGCCAATGTCATTCGGGTAAGCGAAGGCTTCGAACGCGTCCAACAACTCCATATCCGAACGCGAAGTCTCGATGGTAATCACATCGGCATCCATCGCCGCGATGGACTCGATCACGTCGTTGAATTCGCTGTAGCACATATGGGTATGGATCTGGGTTTCATCCCGTACTCCAGAGGCGCACAGGCGGAAGACTTCGGTCGCCCAGTCCAGGTAGTGTTGCCACTGCGCCCGGCGCAGGGGCAAGCCTTCGCGGAACGCCGCTTCATCAATCTGAACGATCTTGATACCCGCCGCTTCCAGGTCCAGCACTTCGTCACGAATCGCCAACGCCAGTTGCCGGGCCTGCACTTCGCGGCTCACGTCCTCCCGGGGGAATGACCACATCAGCATGGTCACAGGGCCAGTCAGCATGCCTTTCATCACCTTGTCGGTCAGGCCTTGAGCGTAGCGGATCCACTCCACCGTCATGGCTTTCGGACGGCTCAGGTCGCCGAAGATCACTGCTGGTTTCACACAGCGCGAACCGTAGCTTTGCACCCAGCCAAAGCGGGTGAACACATAGCCATCCAGTTGCTCGGCAAAATATTCCACCATGTCGTTACGTTCGGCCTCACCGTGCACCAGCACGTCCAGGCCGAGGTTTTCCTGCACTTCAACGGCGTGTTTGATCTCGCTGTGCATCGCTTCGACATATTCAGCCTCGCTCAACTTGCCGGCCTTGAACGACTGGCGCGCCAGGCGGATCGACGCGGTCTGCGGGAACGAGCCAATGGTGGTGGTCGGAAACAACGGCAGGTCGAGGCCGGCGCGCTGCTTGGCGATACGCTGGGCAAACAGCGAATGACGCTGACTGTCCTTGGCGGTGATGGCCGCAACACGCGCTTGTACAGCCGGTTTGTGGATCCGTGGCGAAGCCGCACGCGCTGCCTGCACGGCACGGCTTTGGGCCAAGGCCGCCACGACGTTCGCGGCTTCTGGCTGGTTGATAGCCTGGGCCAGCACGGCCACTTCTGCGCACTTCTGCACGGCGAAGGCCAGCCAGCTCTTCAGCTCGGCATCAAGCTTGTCTTCACGCCCCAGGTCAACCGGGCTATGCAGCAACGAGCAGGACGGCGCGACCCACAAGCGGTCACCCAGGCGTTCATGGGCATGTCGCAAGGTGGCCAGGGCATTTTCCAGGTCGCAGCGCCAGACGTTACGCCCGTTGACTACGCCTAGGGACAGCACCTTATAAGCCGGCAGGCGATCGAGAATCGTCGGGTACTGTTCAGGTGCACGCACCAGGTCAATGTGCAGACCATCGACCGGCAAGTTGGCCGCCAGGCCGAGGTTCTCTTCCAGGCCGCCAAAGTAAGTGGCCACCAGTTTCTTCAGGGGGTCACGCTGGATCAGGTTGTAGGCGCGCTCAAACGCATTTTTCCAGTCCTGGGGCAAATCGAGCACCAGGATCGGCTCATCAATCTGCACCCACTCCACGCCCAGGTCCGCCAGGCGCTGGAAGATCTGGCCGTACAGCGGCAGCAAGCGGTCGAGCAGGTCGAGCTTGTCGAAGTCCGCGCCCTTGGCCTTGCCCAGCCACAGGTAAGTCAGCGGCCCGATCACTACCGGCTTGACGGTGTGCCCCAAGTCGCGGGCTTCTTTGACTTCGTCGAACAGTTGATCCCAGCCCAGATGGAACTGCTGGTCAGCGCTGAATTCGGGCACCAGGTAGTGGTAGTTGGTATCGAACCACTTGGTCATTTCCTGGGCGTGGGCCCCGCCGCAGCAACTGTCGCTGACACCACGGGCCATGGCAAACAGGGTGTGCAAGGTGGCATGGCCGTCGGCCGGGCGAAAACGCTCGGGGATCACCCCGAACATCAGTGAGTGCGTCAGCACCTGGTCGTACCAGGCAAAATCGCCGGCGGGCAACAACTCGATGCCGGCCTGTTTCTGCAGGTCCCAGTGGCTCTTGCGCAACTCACGGCCGACAGCGCGCAGGCCGGCTTCGTCCAGTTCGCCCTTCCAAAACGCTTCCTGCGCTTTTTTCAGTTCACGATCGCGTCCAATGCGCGGAAATCCAAGGGAATGAGCGACTGCCATGACAAAAAACTCCAATGTGTGGGTATGGGAGCTATTGTCGGTAGCGCGGCATCATGAGACAAACTCGTTTTATTGCAGATGATCAAGAATTTTGCTCATGATCGAGGTGCCGTTGTCGGGTGCGCGAAACGAAAGTCCCACCAATTGGATGAGGTCGGCTTTTTCTCGACCACGGGTGGATAGAGCGAGCGGGCAAATTTGATGTCGCCTTCGGATAGCTCGTTGTTGTCCTGGATGGCGTTTCCATCGTTGAGCCAAGATGAAGAGAAGCCATAATGCATGACGGACTTACGATCATAATCAGACGAAATAACATCTGAATCCAATAGCTCAAAATTCAGTTTTACTTCCTCCGCCCCTCCTTTATCTACATAGGCCTTGTTAATTTCCGACCAATTAATATCTAAATCACGGTTTTTGTGTTGGTGTTCATGTTGCAGACCCAAAGCATGACCGAACTCATGCAGCACCGTACCGGCGTTGAAATCATTGAGCCCGCCCTTGAAGCCAATAACCATTGTCGGCTTTTCGGCCGGTGCCCGCAGCGCCCGGGTGCCTATGTGTGAACTTCCGCCTTCAAGCCCATTATCTGCAGCAATCCTGATATCTGCGTCGGGATCACTGGTGAACTCAAAACTCAAATTGACATGAGGAGCCCATTTGTTGATGTGGGTCTTTGTAAATTCTTCTTGCTCTTTGGTCATGCCCGTCATGGAAATTCTTATTATTGACTGTTGCGGCCATAACGTACTTTTAGTGGCAACCCCACGTTTGTTTCTGGAAAGTGCGGATGCATCCATGTTGCCCGTTGTATCGGGGCTATCGTTGGGTGTGTAGCACGGTAGAAAAGCACTTGAATGAGCATTCGGATTAATTGTCACAGTAACGACTCCTTGAGCAGATACATTTTCTGTTAACCGGTGTAGGTGTTAAGGAGTGGAGTTGACTGCGCTGCAGGTTCCAGCGGTGTTGTTGCAGAGGTTTTCGGGTGAACATCGCGAGTGGCGCTCATGATCAAACATGCATCTGGCAACCAAACCACTGCCTCTCCCCTGCCCGCCGGACGGGCAGCGACCGAAGGTTGCAGACACCAGGGCAGATGGCCCGCCACCAACGTGCGCTGCCGGCCGCCATCGCCGGCAAGCCGGCTCCTACAAAAGGGCGACGGGGCTGGCGTATCAATGGCGTCAACCTGCAAATTCCGCTGACTAACCTTTCGATCCTGACGAAGTGCGGGCACAATGCCTGTCCTTTTTTGGCAGGCTCCGCCACAGGCTCTGAAAAATGATCAAAACCCCGTATTACCTCATCGACAAACAGAAACTTCTGACCAACATGCAGAAGATCGCCTACGTGCGCGAGCAGTCCGGCGCCAAGGCACTGCTGGCACTCAAGTGCTTTGCCACCTGGTCGGTGTTCGATCTGATGCAGGAATACATGGACGGCACCACGTCCTCGTCGCTGTATGAGCTCAAGCTCGGTCGCCAGAAGTTCGAAGGTGAAGCCCACGCCTATAGCGTGGCCTGGGCCGACGACGAGATCGAGGAGATGCTCGACAACTGCGACAAGATCATCTTCAACTCCATCAGCCAGCTGCAGCGCTTTGCCGAGCGCAGCGAGGGCAAGACCCGTGGCCTGCGCGTCAACCCGCAAGTGAGCAGCTCCGACTACCTGCTGGCCGACCCGGCGCGCCCCTTCAGCCGCCTGGGCGAGTGGGACCCGGTGAAGATCGAAGGCGTGATCGAGCAGATCTCGGGCTTCATGTTCCACAACAACTGTGAGAACGGTGATTTCGAACTGTTCGACAAGATGCTGGGCACCATCGAAGAACGCTTCGGCGCGCTGCTGCACAAGGTCAACTGGGTCAGCCTCGGCGGTGGCATCCACTTTACCGGTGAAGGCTACGCAATCGATGCATTCTGCCAACGCCTCAAGGCCTTCTCGCAGAAGTACGACGTGCAGGTGTACCTGGAACCCGGCGAAGCGGCGATCACCAACAGCGCTTCCCTGGAAGTCACCGTGCTCGACACCCTCTACAACGGCAAAAACCTCGCCGTGGTCGACAGCTCCATCGAAGCCCACTTGCTGGACCTGCTGATCTATCGCCTCAACGCCAAGCTGGCGCCAAGCACCGGCGAGCACACGTACATGGTGTGCGGCAAGTCGTGCCTGGCCGGGGACATCTTCGGCGAATACCAATTTGATCAGCCGCTGGCCATCGGCGATCGACTGTCGTTCATCGACACGGCAGGCTACACCATGGTCAAGAAAAACTGGTTCAACGGCCTGAAAATGCCGTCCATCGTAGTGAAACAACTCGACGGTACAGTCGAAGTGGTTCGTGAATTTGGTTACGACGACTACCTGTCCAGCCTTTCGTAAAGCGGACAGATAAAGGAGAGATAAAGCAATTGAAAAAGAACGTTCTTATCATTGGTGCAGGAGGTGTCGCCAAGGTGGTGGCCCACAAGTGCGCGCAGCACAACGACGAACTCGGTCGGATTGCTATCGCGTCGCGCAACATCTCCAAATGCCAGGCCATCATCGACAGCGTCAAGGCCAAGGGCAGCCTCAAGGTACCCGCCCAGATCCAGGCCTTTGCGCTGAACGCTTTGGACGTGGAAGCGACCAAGGCACTGATCCGCGAAACCCAATCGCAGATCGTCATCAACGTCGGCTCCGCCTTCCTCAACATGTCGGTACTGCGTGCCTGCATCGATACCGGCGTGGCTTACCTGGACACCGCCATCCACGAAGAGCCGGGCAAGGTCTGCGAGACCCCGCCGTGGTACGGCAACTACGAGTGGAACCACCTGGAGGAATGCAAGCAGAAGAACATCACTGCGATCCTCGGCGTGGGTTTTGACCCAGGTGTGGTCAACGCCTATGCGGCGCTGGCGCAACAACAGCATTTTGACCGCATTGATTCGATCGATATTCTCGACGTCAATGCCGGCAGCCACGGCAAATATTTCGCCACCAATTTCGACCCGGAAATCAACTTCCGCGAATTCACCGGACAGGTGTGGAGCTGGCAGAACAGCCAGTGGACCAGCAACACCATGTTCGAAGTCAAACGTACCGACGACCTGCCGGTAGTCGGTTCGCAGAACCTGTACCTGACCGGCCACGATGAAGTGCACTCGTTGTCGAAAAACCTCGACGTGCCCAACGTGCGGTTCTGGATGAGCTTCGGCGAACACTACATCAATGTGTTCACCGTACTGAAAAACCTCGGCCTGCTCTCCGAGAAGCCGGTCACCACCGCCGAAGGCCTGGAAGTGGTGCCATTGAAACTGGTCAAGGCCGTGCTGCCTGATCCGTCTTCCCTGGCACCGGGCTACACCGGCAAGACCTGCATTGGCGACCTGGTCAAGGGCACCAAGGATGGCCAGCCGCGCGAGCTGTTCATCTATAACGTGGCCTGCCACGAAGAAGCCTATGCCGAAACCGACAGCCAGGGCATTTCCTACACCGCCGGCGTGCCGCCTGTAGCCGCAGCGCTGCTGGTAGCCCGTGGCGAGTGGGACGTGCAACGCATGGCCAACGTCGAAGAACTGCCAGCCGAGCCGTTCCTCAAGGCGCTGGACGTGATGGGCCTGCCGACCCGTATCAAGGACGAGAAAGGCGACCGCGCCTGGGATGCTATCGCCTGATAGCGTCTTGTTCCCAAGATCACTCCCACATCCTGTGGGAGTGATCAAAAAGTATCCCCCAGATCGTTGCAAGGGCAGATATCAAGGCTGCCAGTGCCTAAGCTATCGCAGCACCTTCCAGCACCGTTATGCCCTGTAGGAGCGAGCTTGCTCGCGAAAAACCTGAGAGCACCGCGTTTACCCCGCCAACACCCTTTATCGGTGACGTCTTTCCCAAGCAAACCCGTTCGTACAATTACGGATTGTTGCAGCCGTACTCACACAAACGGTAGTATTGAGAACGATTCACAATACCACCCTTGAGAAAGTCGACCCGTGCAGTCACCTCCAATCCGCAAGCTGGGCTTCTTTTTCAATGACCATCACCGGTGGTTGCTGCAACATATCCAGCATCGCGTGCGTAATCACGCCGATGCCGAGGACACCGCCGCCGATACGTTCTGCCAGATGCTCGCCGCGCGGGTCGACCCCGACAGCATCGAGCAACCCCGGGCCTATCTCTCGACCATTGCGCGTCGGCTGATCTTTGATCGTTACCGCCGCAGTCGCCTGGAAACCGCCTATCTGGAGCGGCTCGCCGCGACCCCCGAGGCGCTGGCGCCCTCCCCCGAAGACCAACTGCAACTGATCCAGGCCCTGGTGGCAATTGACCGCGCCCTCGATGGCCTGCCGCTGATCGTCAAGGCCACCTTCCTTTATAGCCAACTCGACGGCATGAGCTACGTGGCGATTGCGCGCAAGCTGCAATTGTCTGAGCGCACCGTGAGCCGCTATATGAAACAAGCCCTGCGCCAATGCTACCTGGCCGAGATGGCCCCATGAGCAAGGCCCGCCTGGACCCAATCAGCGAGCAGGCCATTGACTGGATGGTGCGTCTGCGCGCGGGCAAACCGGATGCGTTGCTGCAGGAACGGTTCAACGCCTGGTTGGGCATGGACCCGGCCCACGCCCAAGCCTGGGCCCGCTTGCAGGAGCGCTTGGGCGGATCGTGGAACACCTTGCGCAGCCTCGATAAACGCCTGCCCGGCGAAGCTCGGCAAGTGCTGTTGCAACCCCAGGGTTCACGCCGCGAAGTGCTGCGCGCCATCACGGGCCTGGGCCTGCTGGGTGGCGGCCTGTGGCTGGCGGCGCGCAGCCCGCTGGGTGACGACCTGCTGGCCGACCTGCACACCGCGCGCGGTCAGCGCCAGACCTTCACCCTGCTGGACGGCAGCCGCCTGACCCTGAACGCAGACAGCGCCGTCGACCTGCAATTCGACCAGCACCAGCGCTTGATCATCCTGCGGCACGGCGAACTGGTGATTCAGGTGGCGGCCGACCCCCAGCGGCCGCTGCGCGTGCGCAGCGCCCAGGGCAGTGTCCAAGCGTTGGGCACGCGCTTCCTCGTGTCCCAGGAGCCAGACGCCACGCGGGTGGTGGTGCTGGAGCATTCGGTCCAGGCGACGCTGCACAACGGCATCCAGCACACCGTGCAGCAAGGCCAATCGGTGCTGCTCCACGCCAACCGCATCGAACCGCTGGCCGGCAACCAGAGCTACCGCGCCGACTGGCTCGCCGGGCACCTGAACGTGCTGGACGACTCCCTGGAACAGGTGGTTAGCGCCCTGCGCCCCTACAGCCGTGGTTTTGTGCGCGTCGACCCGCAGGTACGCGACCTGCGCGTGCAGGGCGTATTCCCCCTCAACGACCCGCACCGGGCCTTCGATGCGCTGGCCGAAACCCTGCCGATCCGGGTGGATCACTACAGCCCGTGGCTGACCCTGATTCGTGCAAGGTAACCCGGGCAAAACTTTTTTATGCAAATCACTCTTATTTGTGTCCGGTTTTCATTTCTCGGCCCACCTATCTCCTGACACGTCCACACCTTCAGGAGAATGCTGTGCTCAACCCTTGGCCCCATGCCCTTTCCGTCGCCGTTGCCCTGGCAACCCTGGCGAGCCCTGCCCTGGTACAGGCCCAAAGCCTGTCTTTCAATTTGCCGGCCGGCCCGCTGGCCCAAACGCTGAACGCCATTGCCAGCCAGAGCGGGCGTATTGTGTCCCTGGACCCGGTGTTGGTGCAGGGCAAGCAGGCCCAGGCGGTGATCGGCCAGATGCCGGCCGAACAGGCCATGGACCGTGCGTTGGCGGGCAGCGGCTTGCAGTTGCGGGTGACCGGGCAAGGCAATTTCAGCGTCGAGCCTGCCGCCGACAGCGGCGCCGCGCTGCAACTGGGCGTGACATCCATTGCCGCCCACAGCATCGACCCCACCATCACTGAAGATTCCGGCTCCTACGCCGCACGGGCCGTGACTATCGGCAAGGGCACCCACACCCTCAAGGAAATCCCCCAGTCGATCACGGTGATGACCCGCAAACAAATGGATGACCAGGGCCTGGTCGACCTCAAGGACGCCGTCAACCAGACCACTGGCCTGGTGGGTGTGCAAGGCGTGGGCAAAGGCATGATCATCACCTCCCGCGGCTTCCAGATCGACGACTGGCAGTACGACGGCGTGCCGATCCCGCGCAATACCTATGCCCTGGGCAACTGGGCCACCCAGGACCTGATCTTCTTCGACCGCCTGGAAGTGCTGCGCGGCGCCTCCGGCCTGCTACAGGGCACCGGCAGCCCGGGTGGCGCGATCAACCTGGTGCGCAAGCGCGGGCAAGCGGCACCCACCGTCGCCCTCACCGCCAAGGCCGGCAGTTGGGACCACTACGGCCTGCAGCTGGACGCCGGCGGCCCGCTGAACCAGAGCGGCACGGTCCGTGGGCGGATGGTGGCGGACGAAGACCAGAGCGACTCCTTCATCGACTACGAATGGAGCAAGACCCACTCGTTGTACGGCGCCCTGGACTTCGACCTGCAGGAAGACACCACCCTGGGGCTGGCCGTCAGCCGCACCAATGCCGAATCGCGTCCGATGCTGCGCGGCCTGCCACGCTATGCCACCGGCAAGTCGATCGACCTGTCACGTTCGACCTTCACCGGTTCACGCTGGAACCACTCGCAGATCGACGTCACCACCCTGTATGCCGACGTGGAGCACCGCTTCAACGACGACTGGAAGCTCAAGGTCGGCGCGGTACGCATGCATGAAGAAAACACCTCCACCCACCAGCGCGTACAGACCAACAACGAAGGCATCGAAGCCGACGGCGCCGGCGTGTCATATGCCGACTGGTACACCGATTTCGATGGCACCAAGATCGGCCTCGACACCCACCTCACCGGGCGTTTCGAGGCGCTGTCCATGGCGCAGGAAATCACCCTGGGCGGCAACTACTCCAAGTACACCACCAACGACGTCATCGCCCGGACGTTCAATGACAGCACCGATAACATCTTCGACATCAATAACCACCGCCCCGAAGTCACCTACGAAAGCCTGATGAACACCCCTGGCGGCCGCGCAACACCGAGCAAGTACGACATCCGCCAAAAAGGCCTGTATGGCAGCTGGCGCGTCAAGCCGATCGACCCGTTGACCCTGGTACTTGGCGCCCGTGTCAGTTGGTATGACTACAGCTACACCTCCTCGGGCATCACGGCGGTGACCCACGCCACCATCGTCAACAAACCCAGCACCACCAACGAAACCGGCGAAGTCACGCCCTACGCCGGGATCGTCTACGACCTGAGCCGCGAGTGGGCGGTGTACGCCAGCTACACCGACGTGTTCGAGCCACAGACCCCGCGCGACCTCAGCGGTGCGGTGGTCAAGCCAGTGATTGGCAGCAACTACGAAATCGGCCTCAAGGGCGAGTTGATGGATGGCCGGGTCAACACCTCCCTGGCGTTGTTCCGCTATGACCAGGAAAACCGCGCGATCACCGACTACTCCCTGGGCGAAATCTGCGGCGGCACTTACTGCGCAACGAGTTCCGGCAAGGTGCGCAGCCAAGGCCTGGAAGCAGAAATCAGCGGCGAAGTGCTGAGCGGCCTGCAACTGTTTGCCGGCTATACCTACAACACCACCAAGTACCTCGAAGATCGCGACAACAAAGGCCGAGTGTTCAGCCAATGGACACCCAAGCACATGTTGCGGGTATGGAGCGACTACCAGTTCAGCGGCGACTGGAGCAAGGTCAGCGCCGGGTTGGGCTTCACCACCCAGAGCCATACCCTGGGCTACGAGTACACCTATGACGTGGCGGGCTACACGGTGTGGAATGCGCGCCTGGCCTATCAGCTGACGCCGGAGGTAGGGCTGGCGATGAATGCCAACAACCTGTTCGACAAGACCTACTACGCGTCCGGGTACAACCAGCTCAATGGCAACAACTTCTATGGTGATCCGCGCAATGTGATGTTCAGTGTCAAATACACGCCGCAGTTCTGAAGGGTTGGCCGTGGTGTCCCTTGCGCACGCCACGGCCGGCGGCTCCTGCGCACGCCGTTCGCGTTACTCGCTTGATCCACCCTGGCCGAACCGATAAATCGACAGGCAGTACAGCCCCAGCGCCGCCACCGCCAGCAAGCCCCCGGCCGCGCCGATCCAGGCAAAGCCGAAATGCCCGCCTACCCAACTGCCGAGCAACGCCCCGCCACCAATCCCGATGTTGTAGATCCCGGAGAACATGGCCATCGCCACGTCAGTTGCATCCGGCGCCAGCACCAGCACTTTGGACTGCAACGCCAAGCCAAAGGCCATGATCGCCATGCCCCAGAACACGCTCAACACCACCAGGTACGACACATCGCCACTCAACGGCAGAAGCAGCCCCAGGCACAGGGCCAATACCGCCACCGCCACCAGCAGAAAGCGGTAAGGATTGAATCGGTGCAGCACACTGAACAGCAACGAGCCAATGATCCCCGCCCCGCCAAACACCAACAGCACCAGGGTCACGGCATTGCCGCCCAGGCCGGCGACGCGCTCCACAAAGGGCTCGATATAGCTGTAGGCGGTGAACTGCGCGGTGACCACCATCGCCGTCAACACATACAACGCCACCAGCGCCGGGCGCTTGAACAGCAGCGGCAGGCTACGCAGGGAACCGGAGTTCTGGCTCGGCAACAACGGCAAGGTGCGCGCCAGCCAGAACACCAGCGCGGCGGCAAACCCGGCAATCACTATGAATGTGGTGCGCCAGCCCATGGCTTCGCCCAGCAGGCGCCCCAGGGGGATCCCCAGAACCATTGCCAACGAAGTTCCCGTGGCCAACAGCCCCAAGGCCTGGACCTGCTTGCCCGGCGGCGCCAGACGCACCGCCAGCGACGCGGTGATCGACCAGAACAGCGCATGGGACAAGGCAATGCCGATACGGCTGACCATCAACAAGCCAAAACTGTTGGCCATACTGGAAAGAAGATGGCTGGCGATAAACAGGCCGAACAGCACAATCAGCAACTTGCGCCGCTCGACGTTGCGCGTCAGCAACATCACCGGCAGCGACGTCAATGACACCACCCAGGCATAGATGGTCAGCATCAGACCGACCTTGGGGATCGGCATGTCGAAGCTGGCGCCAATGGCGCTGAGCAAACCGACCGGGACGAATTCAGTGGTGTTGAACACAAAGGCGGCCAGCGCCAGGGCGATGACCGGTTGCCAGTTGGCGGCGGGTGTAGCGGTGCTAGTACTCATCGACAGGTCGTTTTACTCTGTTGCGCGCTGATCCTGACGGCCCGATGCCAGCCCTTGAGCAGCGCGGAAAAATAGTAACACGATGGTTCAGGGATCGACTTGCGCCATGATCTCGGGAATGGACTCCGGGCGATTGGCATAGCGCTGGGCCAGCACCGCACAGACCATCAACTGGATCTGGTGGAACAGCATCAGCGGCAGGATCAACACGCCCATGGTGCTGCCGGCAAACAGTACCTGCGCCATCGGCACGCCCGTGGCCAGGCTCTTTTTCGAGCCGCAGAACAGGATGGTGATGCGGTCTTCCTGATTGAACCCAAAGGCCTTGCCCAACAGCGCGGACGCCACCAGCACCAGCGCCAGCAAGACGCAGCAGGCCACAAGCAAACCGGCCAATTCCCACAATGGAATCTGATGCCAGATGCCTTCATTGACCGCTTCGCTGAACGCACCGTAGACCACCAGCAGGATCGACCCCTGATCGACGAACTTCAGCCAGTTCTTGTTACGCCCCACCCACTCGCCGATCCAGCGTCGGGCGATCTGCCCGGCGATAAACGGCAGCAGCAGTTGCACGCTGATCTTGAGAATCGCATCTACGGTGGAGCCGCCGTCGCCATGCACATTGAGCAGCAGCGTCACCAGCAACGGCGTAAGGAAAATCCCGAACAGGCTGGACGCCGCCGCGCTGCAAATCGCCGCCGGGATATTGCCCCGCGCCAGCGACGTAAAAGCAATCGCCGACTGCACCGTGGCCGGCAGCGCACACAGATAAAGCATGCCCATGTACAAATCTTTGCCAATCATCGGCGACAGCAACGGCTTGAGGGCCAGACCCAGCAGCGGGAACAGCACGAAGGTCAGGCTGAACACCAACAGGTGCAAACGCCAGTGCCCGGCACCGGCGATGATGGCCTGGCGTGACAGCTTGGCACCGTGCAGGAAAAACAACAGCGCGATGGCCAGGTTGGTCACCCAACCAAAGGCCACGGCAGCCTGGCCGCTGACGGGCAGCAAAGAGGCCAGGGCCACCGTGGCAATCAAGGTCAGGGTGAAGTTATCGGGTAAAAACCGGGGGCGAGTCATGGGCTGTTCTTTCCAGGGGTTGCCAGGGCGTCGTGCCGACTCTAACGTAACGGCTTGTTACCGACTAACGCCAATGAGCCAGTAAATGCCGCCAAAAGGACACGACAAGGCCGTTCGCCGTAGCATTCCCGGGCTCTCCAGCCTGCCACGCCCGGTGTATGGCCGTACCGAATCGCTGCCCAATCGCGCCCTGACCCGCCGCCATAGCCACCCGTGGGTGCAGTTGTCGTATGCAATCTCCGGAGTGCTGGAGATCCAGACCAGTGCCGGGCGCTTCGTGGCGCCGCCGCAACGGGCGGTCTGGATCCCGGCGGGTATGCCACATCGGGTGTTCAGCTCGCCGCACACCGAAATGCGCAGCCTGTACCTCGACTGCAGCGTGACCGCCTGGGCGGCGGAGCGCTGCCAGGTGCTGGCGGTGAGTGACTTGTTGCGCGAGTTGATCCGCCGCTTCAGCGAACTGCCGGTGGAATATGCCGAAGACGGCCCCGATGGGCGCCTGGCCCAAGTCCTGCTCGACCAACTCGCCGCCGCGCCGCAAGTGGACCTGATGCTGCCGCTGCCGCTGGACAGCCGGTTGCGCCAGATCTATCGCAGCCTGAGCCTGCACCCGGAACAGGCGACCACGCTGGGGCAGTGGAGCCAGCGCCTGGGGGTCAGCGAAAAAACCCTGAGCCGGTTGTTTGTGAGCGATACCGGCCTGACCTATCGCGCCTGGCGCCAGCGGCTGAGGCTGCTCGGCGCCCTCCCCGACCTGGAACGCGGCGAGCGGGTGACGGACGTGGCGCTGGGGTGTGGATATGAGTCGGTTTCGGCGTTTATCGCCGCGTTTCGACAACAGTTTGATACGACGCCCGGGGAGTTTTTTCGCTGACTGGATTGACCCGAGAGTTGGCCTCGCACAATCCCCTGTGGGAGCGGGCTTGCCCGCGATGATGGTGTGTCATTTGATAAATTCAGTGGCTGAAGCACCGCTATCGCGGGCAAGCCCGCCCCCACATTTTCCACCGCCGATGGCCAGCCCTCAGTCAGCGCAACAAAGACGAACTCGCCCGCACCTGTAACTGCGGCGCCACCATGATCGACTCGCACGCCTCGCCCTCGATGCGCTTGAGCAGCAGCTCAACCGCATGCCGGCCCATGTCTGCCAGGGGCAGGCGCACGCTGGTCAGGGGCACCATCAGTTCATTGGCCAGTGGTATGTCGTTGAAGCCCACCACGGCAATGTCCTTGCCCGGCATCAGGCCCTTGTCACGTGCGGCCCCCATCAAGCCGATGGCCAGGAAGTCATTGACCGCGAAAAACGCCTGTGGCCTTGGGCTGAGCCCCAACAGGTACTCGCCCTGGCGGTGCCCGGTAAGGCTGTCAAAAGGACCATTGAGCGTCCATTCCGGGCGCAGCGTAATGCCTTGCTCCCGGTAATAACGGGTAAACCCGCGCGTGCGATCAGCCCCGGTGGAGGCATGCCGTTCGCCCGCCAGAATGGCCACATCGCGACAGCCCAACTGGTACAAGTGCTCGGCCGCCAGCCAGCCGCCACGTTCATCGTCGCTGCACGCCGCCAGATGCCCGGCAATCTGGCGACTGACCAGCACGTAGGGAATGTGCTTGCGCGCCAGCAGTTCCAGGAGCGGCTGGCTTTCGCCGACATGTGAGTCGCCGACGATCAGCCCGGCCACCGAGCGGCGCAAGGCATGCTCGGCACGGGCCATCTGGCGGGGTTGCTGGTCGTCGGTATTGGAGACGAAGGTTAGGTAGCCGGCCTGTTCGGCCGCACTGTCGATGCTGTCGTAAATGGTCGCCATCACCAGGTCGGTGAGGCGCGGCATCAGCACACAGATTTCCTGGCTTTTGCGCAGTTTCAGGCTAGATGCCTGCGTGTTCGGCCGATAATCCAGCTCTTTTGCCAACTCCCGGATACGCGCCACCACTTCGGCAGACGCCGCGCGCTCGACCCCGGCCGGGTCGCCGTTGAGTACCCGGGACACCGTGGAGACATGCACGCCAAGTGCGGTCGCCATGGACTTCAAGGTGGCTGGACGAGATGGGCTCGGCATGTCTGAGGGGCTTCCGACTGTCTGATATTTAGCGCGCAGATTCTACCCGAACGGGCGTACCGCAGCCGCAGATAAATTTTTACCCAAACGTTTGACTAAAATTTTTTCCCACCTTACATTTCGCCTACCCAAACGTTTGGGCAACCAATAAAAATACGCCGGACGCGGCCGACTTTTTGACTTCTGCCATCATTTTGAAGAGTCAGATCCCTATGAACAGCCCCGCTATCCCGTCCTTCCGCTACCAGATTTTCTTCCTGATCATGCTCATGGCCTTGCTCAACTACATCGACCGTGGCGCGATTGCCTATGCGTCGGCGAGCATTCTTCCCGAGTACGGTTTCGACAAAGCCGACTGGGGCAACGTCCTGGGCTACTTCGGTTACGGCTACATCCTTGGGGCATTGGTCGGCGGCATTCTGGCCGACCGCTTTGGTGCCAAGCGCATCTGGCTGATCGCCGGTGGCACTTGGTCGGTCTTCGAAATCGCCACGGCATTTGCCGGCGACTTCGGCCTGGCGTTTCTCGGCGGCTCGGCCATGGCCGGTTTCGCCACGATCCGCGTGATGTTCGGCTTTGCCGAAGGTCCGGCCTACTCGGTGATCAACAAGAGCGTGGCCAACTGGGCCACGCCCAAGGAGCGCGGTTTTGTGGTCGCGGTCGGCCTCTTGAGTACCCCATTGGGCGCATTGCTCACCGCGCCTGTGGCTGTGGGCCTGCAAACCCTGACCGGCAGCTGGCGCAGCATGTTCGTGGTGTTGGGCGTGGTCAGCCTGGCGCTGCTGGTGTTTTTCATGACGCGCTTCACCAACACCCCGGATGAAAACCCGCGCGTGTCCAAGGCCGAACTCGACTTCCTGCGCAAAGAGCGCGCCGAAGCCGCCAATGCGTCGACGCCCACTACCAGCGTTGCGCCGCTCTGGCACTTCTTCAAGAACAAAGACCTGCTGTTCAACGCCGTCGGTTACTTCTCGTTTGTGTACGTGACATTCCTGCTGCTGACCTGGACCCCCAAATACCTGCAGGACGAGTTCCACTACAACCTGTCGTCGCTGTGGTACATGGGCATGATCCCGTGGACCGGCGCCTGCTTCACCGTGCTGCTGGGCGGCAAGATTTCGGACTTGCTGCTGCGCCGCACCGGCAACCTGAAAGTCGCCCGCAGCTGGCTGGCCGCGACCTGCCTGCTGCTGACAACCTTGTGTTTCATCATGGTTTCCCAAGCCCAGACCGTCTGGGGCGTGATTGCCCTGATGACGTTGGCCAATGCGCTTAATGCCCTGCCCAACTCCGTGTACTGGGCGGTGGTCATCGACACCGCGCCGTCCAATCGGGTGGGTGCCTACAGCGGCATGACGCACTTTATCGCCAACACCGCGTCGTTTATCGCCCCCATGCTGACCGGCTACCTGACCGTGCGTTACGGCTATTCATCGATGTTCGTGGCCGCCGCCGTGGCCACCGCGTTGGGCATGAGCGCAATGCTGATGGTGCGCCCGGGCGGGCGTCAGGTTGCCCCGTCCTCTCAACCCGCTGCTGTTTGATGGAGTTGCATTTATGAGCCTGGTGAAGCCTACCCACGCTGGATACTTTTTTGGTCAGTCGATCATCACGCTGGCCGCGCGCCTGCGTGCCGGCAGCGTGACCAGTGTCGAGTTGACGCAGGCCGCGCTGGACAGCATCGAACGCTTGAACCCGGCGTTGAATGCGTTCGTTCATGTTGATGCCGCCGTGGCTCTGGCCCAGGCCCGCAAGGCCGACGCGCTGTTTGCCCAAGGCCAGGACCTGGGCCCGCTGCAGGGCATGCCGATAGCGGTCAAAGACAACATCGACACGTTTGACTACATCACCACCTACGGTTCAGCGCACTTCGACCGTTTCAAACCCAACCACGATGCGCTTTGCGTGCAACGCGTACGCGAGGCCGGGGCGGTGATTATCGGCAAGACCTTGACCCATGAGTTCGCCTATGGCCCGACTGGCGACCGCTCACTGCAAGGCGCGGCACGCAACCCGTGGGATGCGCGCTGCATCACCGGCGGTTCCAGCGCCGGCAGTGCCGCGGCGGTGGCCAGCGGCATGGTGCCGCTGGCGCTGGGTACCGACACGGGCGGCTCGATCCGGATTCCGGCGGCCTTGTGCGGCACGGTCGGCTTCAAGCCCTCGTTTGCCAGCGTGCCGTTGGACGGGGTGTTCCCGCTCGCGTCCAGCCTCGACCACGTCGGCCCCATCGCCAACCACGTTGAAGATGCACGCCTGTTGTTCGAAGTGCTGGCAGGACGCGCTTGCCGGCCGGCGGCCACGCCTCGAGCGTTGCGCGTGGGCTGGATCACGTGCGCCAGCTTCGGCCCGGTGGATGCCGAGCTGCATCAGCAGGTCTACCAGGCGGCGCAACAGCTGTTTGGCGAAGCGCTGCAAGAGACTGACGCGCTGCAAAAAATCGCGGCAGGCATGAAGGACACCCTGCAGACCTTGCAACGTGCCGAAGCCTTTGCAGTACATGCCGAACGCATGCGCGATGCGCCGCACAAATTTGACCAGGAGGTACGCGAGCGCCTTGAGGTGTCGAGCGAGGTCAGAGGCTGGCAGTACATTCGCGCACAGGCCAGCCAGGCGCAGTACAAAGCGGCCATGGCGCGGTTGTTCGAAGACTATGACTTGCTGGTTTCACCCACTGTGCCGATTACCGCCACACAGGTGAACGCACGCCAAGTGCGCGTGGGCGAACAGGACATTGACGTACGCGCCGCCGTACTCAGCCATACCAGCGCCTGGAACCTCACCGGCCTGCCCTCGATCAGCCTGCCGGTGGGGCACGTGAGGGGCATGCCGGTGGGGTTGCAAGTGATAGGCGCGGCTGGCGCGGATGATCACTTGTTGCAGGTGATGAGCCAGCTGTTTGTGCCGATTACAGGTGGTGACTGAACTACCGCTTTCGCGGGCAAGCCCGCTCCCACAGGGGGGCTCGGTGTGGCGGGGAATTTTGTATACGCTGCAGAACGAAGGTGGGAGCTGGCTTGTGGCGAGCGGGCTTGCCCCGCGCTGGGCTGCGAAGCAGCCCCAATAAGCCGAATGCGTTGTACCAGATACACCGCAGCGGCTGGTTTTAGGGCTGCTCCGCAGCCCAACGCGGGCAAGCCCGCTCGCCACAGGGGAGTTCGTCAGTCTCTGAAAGTTGTGTAGATACCTATGGCTTTCGCGGGCAAGCCCGCTCCCATCCATCACTCACGCGACGAAGCCAGAATCGCCTGCAACAACACATCCGCCCCGGCCGTGGACCAGTGCGGGTAGATCTCTTCCGCCTCGTTATGACTCAAGCCATCCACACAAGGTACAAAGATCATCGCCGTCGGCGCGACCTGGTTCAGGTAGCAGGCGTCATGCCCCGCGCCGGAAATCATCCGCCGATGGCTGTAGCCCAGCGCTGCGGCCGCGGCCTGCACCACGTCTACGCAATCCTTGTCGAAGGCAATCGGCGCGTACTGGAAGATCTGCTTGACGCTGGCCTGCAGGCCAATCCCCTCGGCAATCCGCGCCACGGCTTCGTGCAGTTGCTGGTCCTGCACGCCCAGCACCGTCTCATCGGGATGGCGGAACTCAACACTGAAAAACACCCGCCCCGGCACCACATTGCGCGAGTTGGGGAAGATGTTGGCCATGCCCACCGTCGCCCGCCCTTCGGCGCCTTGGGCCAGGCCGATCTGGTTGACCGCCTCCACCACCCGGGCAAAGCCCAGCAGTGCATCCAGGCGGTGATCCATTGGCGTGGTGCCGGCATGGGCGCTGCGGCCGCTCAGCTCGACTTCATACCAACGCTGGCCCTGGGCCCCGGTGACCACGCCGATGGTCAGGTCCTGGGCTTCAAGGATCGGGCCTTGCTCGATATGCAGCTCATACGCCGCATGCACCGCCTGCCCTCCCACCGGATGCGGGCCGGCGTAGCCGATCTGTTGCAACGCCTGGCCGATGGTCACGCCGGCCTTGTCTTCGCGGGACAAACCGTATTCCAGGTCGAACACCCCCGCGTACACCCCTGAAGAAATCATCGCCGGGGCAAAACGCGAGCCTTCTTCGTTGGTCCAGTTGACCACCTCGATCGGTCGATCAGTCTCGATGCCCAGGTCGTTCAAGGTGCGCAGCACTTCCAGGCCGGCCAGCACGCCGTAGATGCCATCGAACTTGCCGCCCGCTGGCTGCGAGTCGCCGTGGGAGCCGGTCAGCACTGGGGCCAGATGGTCGAGGCGGCCGGCGCGACGGGCGAAGATGTTGCCCATGGCGTCCACACGAATGCTGCACCCGGCCGCTGTGCACCAGGCCACGAACAGGTCACGCCCGCGCCGGTCTTCGTCGGTCAGCGCCAGGCGCGAGACACCACCCTTGGGCGTGCCGCCGATCTGCGCCATTTCCATCAGCGAGTCCCACAGGCGCTCACCGTTGACCCGCGCCAGGGCACTCACGAGCGCGGCTCCTGGGGCTTGGCGTGGTAGCGGAAGTCACAGCTTGGCGCGCCGCCCATGATGGTCTGGGTGCGCGTCAATTCGATATTCGGGTTGTAGCCGACGATAAACAGCTCGTCGCGGTTGCACGACAACAGGTGGCCGATCTCGCCCAGGCCCATTTCGTGGTACATCTCGGCATAGCGGCAACGCTTGACGTCGTAATCGTAGTGCTCGGCATCGCTGGCGATGATTTCGACTTTCAGCGCGTCGTCCTTTTCCCACAGCACTTGCAGCTCAACGAAGCTCTTGAGGTCGGCGCCCTGCTCTTCCTGGGCGGCAAAGTGCTTGCCGGCCTGGATCGCGGCGTTGCCCACCGCTTCGCCAATCACCGCGGCGGCAAAGGCCTTGCCCTGCTCGCGCACGAGGATTTCGTAGATCGGTTTGATGATCTCAGCCTCGATGCGCCGGCGGGCCAGGATGCCCAGTTCACCTTCAAGTTTGCTCATGGTGTGCCTCATTCAAAATGGCTGCGAAGATCCAATGTGGGTGCTGCCAAATGTGGGAGCTGTCTCGCCCGGCGAGGCTGCGATGCAGACACCACGGTGTCGCAGATACACCGCGGTGATCCCATCGCAGCCTCGCCGGGCGAGACAACTCCTACACGAGCTGCGCCTACACTTAAATCCAGCGCGTTACTTTTTGCCGCCAGCCACGCTCACCGGTTGCCATTGATTGGCCTTGACCTGGTAAACGGTGAACGACGGGTTCTGCAGATTGCCCTGGGCATCGAATGCGATGGTCCCGGTCACGCCCGGATAGCTGATGGCGCGCAGTACCGGCAGGTACTTCTGCGGATCGGTGGAATTGGCCTGCTCGATGGCGGCGATCAGCACGCCCACACCGTCATAGGCGAAGGGTGCGTGCAGCTCGATGTTGCTCTTGAAGCGCGCCTTGTAGGCCTCTTCAAATGCTTTGCCGCCTGGCATCTGCGCCACGGCCAGGCCCGGTTCCAGGGCGATCACGCCCTCGCCTTCGTTCTGTGCCAGTTGCAGGAAGGTCTGGCTGACAAAGCCGCCGGCGCCCATCAATGGGGCCTTGATCCCCAACTGCTTGATGCGCCGGGCCAGCGGTGCAGCCTGGGAGTCGACGCCGCCAAAGAAGATCAGGTCCGGGTTTTGCCCACGGATGTTGGTCAGCACCGCACTGAAGTCGATGGTCTTGTCGTCCACGTATTCGCGCGCAACCACCTTGGCGCCACCGGCCTCGATGGATTTGACGAACTGGTCCGCCAGGCCCTGGCCGAACGCGGTGCGGTCGTCGATCACGGCGATGCGCTGCGCCTTGAGGGTCTTGAGTGCGTAGTCGCCGGCGACCTGGCCGCCGTCATCGTCGTGGCCCATGATCCGCAAGCTGGTGTCGAAACCTTGCTGGGTGTAGGCGTGACCGGTGGCCACCGGTGCGACCTGGGCAATCCCGGCGTCATGGTAGACCCGCGCTGCCGGAATGCTGGTGCCGGTGTTCCAATGGCCGACCACGCCAACTACGCCTTCGTCCACCAGGCGCTGGGCCACGGTGACGGCGGTGCGTGGATCGGACTGGTCATCCTCGGAAACCAGCTTGAACGTCACGGCCTCGCCATTGATTTTCAGGTGCTTGGCGTTGGCCTGGTCAATGGCCAGTTGCGCGCCGTTTTCCAGGTCTTTGCCGATCCGCGCCGACGGACCGGTCAAGGGTCCGGCCAGGCCGATCAGTACCGTCTGGTCGGCCTGGGCCACGCCGCTCATGGCCAGGCTCAACAACAGTACGCGTTTGAAGGGGGCAGTCTTGTTCATGGTTTTTTCCTGTTTCTCAGCAGGCCCTCATGGCCTGTGGGGTTGACGAAACACGCCGGGCGTCCGGTGGCGTTTGTTATGGGGTTATTCACCGAGGTAGGCACTGCGCACCTCGGGGTGGTCGAGCAATTGGTCACTGGCACCGCTGAGGCTGATACGCCCGGTGTCCATCACATAGGCGCGGTCAGTCACTTGCAGCGCAAGGCGCGCGTTCTGCTCCACCAGCAGCAGGGTCATGCCCTGGCGGCACACATCATCGATCACCTGGAACAGCTTTTCGACCATGATCGGCGCCAGGCCCATGGACGGCTCATCGAGCACCAGCAGGCGGGGCTTGGACAGCAGCGCACGGGCCAGGGCGAGCATCTGCTGCTCGCCACCGGAGAGCAAGCCGGCCGACTGCTGCAAGCGTTCTTCCAGGCGCGGAAAGTGTTCGAACAACTGGCGGATTTCCAGGTTGACTTGCTGTGGGTCGCGGCGCAGGAACGCGCCGGCCAGGAGGTTTTCCAGCACGCTCATGCGCGCAAAAATGCCACGCCCTTCCGGCACCATGGCGATGCCCAGGGTCAGGCGCTCATGGGGCGCCAGGTTGAGGATCGAGCGGCCAGCAAAGCGGATCTGCCCCGCAGCGGCCGGCAGCAACCCGGTCAGGGCCTTGAGGCTGGAGCTTTTGCCGGCGCCATTGGCGCCGATCAACGTGACCCGTTCGCCTTCATCTATATGCAGGTCCAGGGACTTGACCGCCTCGATGGCGCCGTAGCGCACCTTCAGGCCGGCAATCTGCAACAACGCTTCAGACATGGGCGCCGGCTCCCAGATAGGCCTGGATCACTTGCGGGTGGCGGCGCACTTCGGCAGGCGCGCCCACGGCGATCACGCGTCCGTAGTCCAGCACGCTGATGCGGTCACACACGCCCATCACCAGCTTCACGTCGTGTTCGATCAGCAACAGGGTGTGGCCGTCGTCGCGGATTTTTTCCAGCAGGCTGCGCAGTTGCACTTTCTCGCTGGCATTCATGCCGGCGGCCGGCTCGTCGAGGGCCAGCAGGCGCGGTTCGGTAGCCAGGGCACGGGCAATTTCCAGGCGCCGCTGGTGGCCGTAGGACAGGCTGTCGGCACGGTAGTGGGCAAACCCGGCCAGGCCGACATAGGCCAGCAGGCGATGGGCGTGGGCGCGGGTCTGCGCTTCTTCCTCGCGCCCGCGCGAATGCCCGCTCAAGGCCGCCCACACGCCGTTATGGGTGCGCACATGGCGCCCGACCATGACGTTTTCCAGGGCGCTCATGGCGTTGAACAGGCGGATATTCTGGAACGTGCGCGCGATGCCAGCGCGGGCCACCTGGTGCACCGCCGTGGGCTGGTACTCCTGGCCGTCGAGTTGAAAGCGCCCGGAGTCCGGGGTGTATAACCCCGTCATCACATTAAAGAAGGTGGTCTTGCCGGCGCCATTGGGCCCGATCAGGCCGTAGATTTCCCCGGCCTCGATACTCAAGCTCACGTCATCGAGCGCGGCCACGCCGCCAAACTGTTTATTGACCTTCTCGATCTGTAATAACGGATGGTTCAAGGTGCACCTCCTGTGCGGCTCGGCCAGAGGCCGGCGGGTCGATACAGCATCGCCAGAATCAGCGCCAGGCCGTAGAACAGCTGGCGGATAATTTCCGGGTCCACCAGCACTTGGCCAAACAGCGCCTGCTGCAAGGGGCCCATGCTGGCGCGCAACGCTTCGGGCAGGGCCGCGAGCAACACGCAGCCCAGAATCACCCCGGGGATATGCCCCATGCCGCCGAGCACCACCATGGCCAGCACGGCGATGGACTCATTGAGGGTGAAGGATTCGGGTGAAACAAAGCCTTGGAACGAGGCAAACAGCGCCCCACTGATACCGCCGAACGCCGCACCAATGGCAAATGCCAGCAGCTTCAGGCGCAAGGTATTGAGGCCCATGGCCTGGGCCGCCTCTTCGTCTTCGCGGATCGCCATCCACGCGCGGCCGATGCGCGAGCGCTCGAGGCGGATGCAGGCAAACAGGATCAGCACCACCAGCGCGGCGAACAGGTAGTAATAGAGGTAGACCGAGGGCAAGCGCAGGCCGAACAGTTCCTGGGTGCGCCCCAGGTTGACCCCCAGCAGCGTCACCGGATCAACCTGGGCGATGCCTTTGGGGCCGTTGGTGAGGTTCACCGGGCGGTCCAGATTACGCAGCAATATGCGGATGATCTCGCCAAAGCCCAGGGTGACGATGGCCAGGTAGTCGCCGCGCAAACGCAGGGTCGGCGCCCCAAGGATCACCCCGAACCCGGCCGCCAACAGCGCCGCCAGCGGCAGAATCAGCCAGATCGAGGTGTGCATGCCCTCTGGCATCAGCGCCAGCAAGGCCGGGAACTGTTGCATCAGATGGGGCGACGAGAGCAATGC
Source organism: Pseudomonas sp. 06C 126 (assembly GCF_001855215.1). NCBI lineage: Bacteria > Pseudomonadati > Pseudomonadota > Gammaproteobacteria > Pseudomonadales > Pseudomonadaceae > Pseudomonas > Pseudomonas sp. 06C 126. The sequence continues at coordinate 23,537 of NZ_MIFU01000103.1, forward strand.
CGCCAGGTAGGCGCCCACCGCGTAGAAGGCGATAAAGCCCATGTCCAGCAGGCCGGCATAACCCACCACGATGTTCAGGCCCAGGGCCAACATGATGTACAGCAGGGCAAAGTCCAGGGTGCGCACCCAGGTATTGCCGCCGGCATGCCCGACAATCCATGGGGCCAACACCAGGGCCAGGGCGAACAGCACCAGGCCCAGGCTGGCGCGTTTGCTCGAAGGGCTCACAGCGGTTGCCAGGCTCATGCGCGGGTCGCCAATCGTTCGCCCAACAGCCCTTGGGGACGGAACACCAGCACCGCGATCAACACGATAAAGGCGAACACATCCTGGTAGTTGCTGCCGAACACGCCGTTGGTGGCAGCCCCCAGGTAGCCGGTGCCCAGGGCTTCGATCAGCCCCAGCAGCAGGCCGCCGAGCATGGCGCCCTTGAGGTTGCCGATGCCGCCCAGCACTGCCGCGGTAAAGGCCTTGATGCCGGGCAGGAAGCCCATATAGAAATGCGCGCTGCCATAGTTGCTGGCCATCATGATGCCTGCCAGCGCGGCCAGGGCGCCGCCGATGGCGAAGGTCATGACGATGATGCGGTTGGGGTTGATGCCCATCAGGCTCGCCACTTGCGGGTTCTCGGCCACGGCGCGCATGGCCCGGCCAAAGCGCGTGCGCTCGACCAGCAGCAACAGCCCGACCATCAGGCTCAGCGCCACGCCAATGGTGGTCAGCGCGGTGGCATTGGTCACGGCGGCATGGGTGGCATCGCCGGCCAGCACTTCGATGGGTTCCAGGGGCAGCAATTGCGGGAACATCTGTGGGTTGCGGGTCCAGACCAGCATGGCGACGGTCTGCAACAACAGCGACACGCCGATACCACTGATCAACGGCGCCAGGCGCGGGGCGTTGCGCAAGCGCCGATAGGCGACACGCTCGATCACCACCGCCAGCACCGCACAAAAGGCCATGGCAATCATCGCCGCTGCCAGCAGCAACAGCACCGGCGGCATCTGCGGGAAGGCCGCCTGCAACACACGGATCACCGACAGGCCCACCAGCGCGCCAATCATCAACACATCGCCATGGGCAAAGTTGATGATCCGCAAAATGCCGTAGACCATGGTGTAACCCAAGGCCACTAGCGCGTAGAGACTGCCCGACAGCAAGCCGTTGAGCAGTTGCTGGATAAACGCATCCATGAGAACCATCAACTCCATACACAAAAACGTCGGTGCCAGGGCGCACCGACTAATAAGCCCGAGCGCGGAACACTAGTTATTTATTCTGTTTTTATCAAATATCTGAAAGGAATATGTTTATGCCAAATAAAAAACGCCCTATTTACGGCGTTTTTGCCAGGCCAAAGCCGCTTTATTTATCTTTTTACTTAGTATTTAATTCAACACATGAATAATTTAGAACAGTTAGCCAACGATCCACCTTTACGTGCCGTGCGCACCTTCGAGGCTTTTGCCCGCCATGGGGGCGTGAATGCCGCCGCGCGCGAACTAGGGGTGTCGCCCTCGGCGGTCAGTCATCAACTGCACTTGCTGGAGAGCTTCCTACAACAGCCGCTGACGATGCGCCAAGGCCGCAACCTGGGCCTGACCGAAGAAGGTCGCGAGTATTACCGGGCGATTCGCTCGGCATTCGCGGTACTGCGCAGCGCCACCGAGCACGTGCGGGAAAAGAGCGCGACGCGCCAGGTCACCATCAGCCTGATCCCGATGTTCGCCACCAACCTGTTCATCCCGAGCCTGCCGCAGTTTTTGAGCGCCAACCCGGCGCTGGATATCAACATCACCTACGCCAACCACCGCAGCTACCCCAGCGATGCTGCCGACCTGTCGATCCGTTTCGGTACCGGGCACTGGCCGGGGTATCACAGCGAGCCGCTGATCAGCGGCGCGGTCACGCCGTTTTGCAGCCGCGAATTCCTGCAGCGCCACGGGCCTATCGCCACACCGCAGGCGCTCAGCGAACTGCCGCTGCTGCACGACGAAGAACGCGGCACCTGGGGGCAATGGTTCGATGTCGCCGAGGCCAGTCACAGCAACACGCACAATGGTCTGTTGCTGGAGGACGGCCAGTTGACCCTGGTCGCCACCCTCACCGGCCTCGGCTGCTCGCTGCTGCGTGCGCCATTGGTGGCGCCCCTGGTGGCCCGGGGTGAATTGGTGCAACTGTTCGACTTGCCGGTGGATGACGGACGCCAGTACTACCTGTGCCGCCGGGCCAGCAGCGAACTGTCGAGCGAGGGCAATAACCTGTATGACTGGATCAAGGAGCGGCTGGGCCAGAGCTCCCTGTAGGATCCGGCTGGCCGGCGATGGCGGTGTATCCGTCGATACAGTGCATTGGCTGACCCGCCGCTATCGCCGGCAAGCCAGCTCCTACAGATGAGGTATGATGCCGCGCTTTGAAAAACCAGCTGCAGACCTGCGAGGAAATACACCTTGAGTAACGACGCAAAAATGACCGGCGACCTGTTCGAAGTGGACAAGCGCCTGTCGCTCAAGCCCGTGGTGGACTTCAATAGCTACCTGCAGGCTGCCTTCGGCGATGGCCCTTGCACCTGCGTGCGCTGCGTTGCCAGCGCAGGTGACGAGAAAGGTTACGAATATCAGCACAGCTTCAACTTCCTGGGCCAGATTACCCACCGCCGCTTTGCGTTGACCGCTGGCAGCGATGTGTTGCAGATGCTGAAAAAGGCCTGGCTGTCCTATACCAAGGCCGACCTGCCGGGCAGTGGCGACTTGGCGTTGGAGACGGTCAAGGAGTTTGTCGAGCCGCAGTTGCACAAGCGTTTGCTGCCGTTGTTGCTGGCCAGCGGGTTGGTCAAGGATGTCGAAGGTGGCTTGCAGCTTCAGGCTGTGGCGGCCTGATAGACAACCGGATCATTACGGCGAACGCATAACCCTGTGGGAGCGGGCTTGCCCGCGATGGCGGTGGGTCAGCCAAGACAGGTGCTGACTGATCTACCGTAATCGCGGGCAAGCCCGCTCCCACACAAGCCGGCGTCTACAGGTCTGGAGGAAGGTGCTGCACGCCTTGCAGCGGCAGTTCATAGGACTTCTTCACGGTGCGCACCACCAACGTCGACGAATAGGTGCGGATCGGAATATCCCGGTAAGTATCAAGAAACCGATAGATGTATTCGGTGTACTCCGTGGCATCGCGAAACTTGGCCACCATTACAAAATCAAACTCCCCGGTCATCAGGTAGCAGTCCTGAATCTCCGGGTGGTTGGCCAGGATGTGCTGCATCTTGCGATCAATGTCGTTGCTGTCTTTATCAAGCTTGATCAAAAAGAACGCCGTGACCTGGATCCCCAGCTTTTTTTCATCCAGCACTGCGACTTTGGCCTTGATGATGCCCACGCTCTCCAGGCGCCGGATGCGCCGGTAACAACTGGTCGAGGACAGCCCCACGCTGTCGCTGAGCAGGTCCAGGCTCTGGGTGCAGTCCTTCTGCAACTTGCCGAGAATTTTCAAATCCATGGCGTCTGTCATTATTTCCACTTCTTCCTTGAGAAAACTGCAATGAATCCGCCGTAAAGGCCGGCCAATTTGCACAAATCACTGCACAGTGGCCCGTTACTATCAAATCCAGCTTAGCAGCCCCGGAAAATCCAGCATTGGGGCCGCATGAGAGGGATCTTATGATAGTCGCGAAACCGACATGGGCCGCTGATATCCAAGGGCTTTTCACCGCGCCTTACTGGATACCAACGGCAGATCGCGCCAACGTCGCAGGCTCGTGGGTGCGCTGCATGAACGCCTACGATGTGTTCCTGGAAGACCCCGACTCGGTCAAGGCCTGGTCCGAAACTATCTACCAGCACCTGGCGTCGCGCAACATGCCGTTGACCCTGGACGACCGGCAATTCTGGCCCATAGACGCCCTGGAAACCTTCCGGCAGTGGGTCAACCAGGGCTGGCGCCTGAACAGCTTTTCACCATTCGACATCGCCGAGCGCATCCCGCCTCCAGACCTGCCGCACCCGGTCAAGCGCGTGCGCCAGGACATCCGCGCGCTGAGCCAGGCGCAACTGGACCTGTACCGTGCGCGGCTCGACGACGTGATGCAGATCGGCAACCCGGACAGTGGCTCGCCCTGGCAGCGCTATGCCTATATCCATACCAACTGGTGCCTGCATTACCAGGAAGCCTTTGCCTTGTGGCATCGCGCCTACCTGCTGTACCTGGAAGCCTTGATCGACTGCCCGATCCCCTATTGGGACTGGATGGCCGAGGACGCCAGTATCGATGGCAGCCCGCAGGCCGGCCTACCTCAGGCCTTTCTCGATGAAACCTATGTGCACCCGCACAGCGGCGAAGTGCGGCGAAACCCATTGCGCTATGCGGCGGCCAAGGATGGCCGCTCGAAAGTCTGTGCCTCGGGCAATGTCGAGGGTCTGGACTGCCGCTTCGTGCAGCGCAACCCGTTGTTCTATACCCAGGGCGACCAGCAGCGCGTCAAGCGCACCCAGTTGTATGGCATGAGCCGGATTTTCCAGCAGCAGGTGGTGGATGCCTTGGCGTTCAAGACCTTCAGCCAGCCCCAGGGCGTGCCGGGGTATCCCTGGGCCAATATCACCGTGTTCGATCCACCGCAAAAGGACGAGCTGTACCCCAACCGCACGCTGAATTTCGATGGCCTGTTTGAACAGCCCCACGACAACTATCACGGCTGGATCGGCGGTGATATGGCCGATAACGCCTACACCGCGTTTGACCCGGTGTTCTGCTCCTACCACGCCAATATCGATCGCGTACTGGAGATCTGGATCCGCGCCAACCCGGCGGCGCAGTACACCACCCAATGCCTGCTCCAGCCGTTTGCCGGCAGCCAGGCCGAGACCGTCACGTTCACCAGTGCCGATGCCTGGCGCTATACCACCCTGGGCGATATGGCCCAGGACAGCCGGCATATCGGCTATGACTACGGCATGCCTGTCGCGCCGCCGTTTGGCGCACGACGCGCCAGCGCAAAAGCCTGCTGCCCGCACAGTGCCGCGCCTGCCCAGGATCCGGCGCAGGCCGGCGGCCCGTGGGTGGTGTTCGACCATGTGCGCTGCACCCACGATACCTACCTGAGCGACGTTTTCCTCAACCAGCCCGACGCCACGCCCCAACAGGTCAACGCTGATAACCCGCACTACGTCGGGCGCTTCAGCCGCATCGGCATGGGGCTGGTGGATGACAAGGGGCGCTGCATTACCCACGGCGTCTGCCGCGCGCTCAATGCCGCGCGCAGTGCCTCGGCACTGCACCTCGGCCCCACGGACGCCGTGCAGTTGAGCCTGCTGGTTACCCATCTCGATAGTGGCCGGGTATTGGCGCCGCAAGAGTACGCGCCGCTGCCCGGCTTTATCGCCCAACTGGTGTGGGATGACCCGCGCCAGACCGTCGCCGACCCTCCCCCGAGTGCCGGTTGCTGCAGCATTTCTACCCCCCATGGAGATTTGTCATGAGCACGCCCTTCAAGCAATTCACCTCCCCCGCTGGGCAAGCGCCAAAGGACTACAACAAGCTGGGCCTGGAAGACCAGTTGCCACAATTCGAAACCGACTGGAACAACGACATAACCGGCTGGACCGAAGCGGCGATCATCGGCAACCCCTGGTCGGGCCTGTATGACGCGCCCCGCTCGGCCTATTACAACCCGCTGGTCGAAGGCTATGGCGACACCACCCTGCCGGCGATTACCTGGCAACCCTTTCCCAACCGGTTGTGGACCTTTTTCTACAACAACGGCACTGCGGTGATTCCACAACTGGGCAACAAGGCCATGACCCTGCAACAGGTCATGGAGCTGACCGACAACGGCCAGATCACCATCAACGGCACCCTGTACACCCTGTACGACCCGGACAAGAAAGGCACCCTGCTGCAACTGCCCGTAACCCGCTGCCCGACTATCGACTGGAGCGGCAAATACAAAGACTTCTCGCCCTCGGGGCCGCGTGGCTGGCTGGACGAATACTGCGAGTGGTCGATCGTGCGCGATACCAACGGCAACATGCGCAAGATCACCTTTACCAGTGAAAACCCGGCGTACTTCCTGGCCATGTGGCGCATCGATCCGAATGCCGTGCTGGGCTTGTATCGCGACTACATCGACCCGAATGTGCAACTGCAAGATCTCTACCTGCGCTACACCGCCGACTGCAAGACCGGCAAGGCCGGTGACCCGGTAATTGACCCGACCACGGGCCTGCCGGCCTACGACACCGTCAACAAGTGGAACGCCGGCACCGCCTGCACCCCCGGCCAGTTCGGCGGCGCGATGCACCTGACCTCTGGGCCCAACACCCTCAGCGCCGAGGTGTACCTGGCGGCGGCGGCCACGATCATGCGGCCCCTGAAAAGCAGCCAGAGCGCCCAGGCGCTGATCTGCTGCGCGCAATATGGGCAGAACTATCGCAACTCCGACCCGCATATCGGCTTTGCAGCCAACGGGGCGACAAATGATGGGGCCACCCCCAGCCGGATTTCCCTGACCAACCCCATCGCCCTGTACCTGCAACAGCCGACCAACTTCAATGCCTGGAAAGGCCCCCAAGGCCAGGATGTGAGCCAGTACTGGCGCATCACCCGCGGTACCGCCAAATCGGCGATCAACGGCTCCGACCAGATCCTGCAGGCGGTGTTCGAGGTACCGGAAAGTGCCGGGTTCTCGATCAACGACATCACCATCAATGGCCAGGCGGTGAACTATGTGTGGGTGATTGCCCAGCAATTGCTGGTGGGCCTGAGTGTCACCACCATGCCGAGCACCGCGCAGCAGCAATCGCCTTGCGTGCAGGATCGGGTCAATGGCCTGCAGCCCTGGCCGGTGCAGTTGTTGCCGCTGGACCTGTTCTACGGCCAGTCGCCCACCGACCTGCCGGCCTGGCTGGCCCCAGGTACCAGCGGGCAATTCGCGCTGGTGGTACAAGGCGCGGACCTCAAGACCACCGCCGCCACCGCACGGATCCAGTTCAACAACCCCGGGGTCACGGCGCAGGTCACGGAGTTCCTGCCCGACGCCTCGGCCATTCCCGGCCAGACCAATGCGGGCGGTACCCAGGGTTACATCATGACCATCACCGTCGCGGCGAACGCGGCGCCGGGGCTGGTGACAGTGCGCGCGCTCAATCCGGGCGAGGCGGATAACGTCAGCGCGGCGGACCACCCTTGGGAGTCCGGGCTGGCGCTGGTGCCATCCACTTAAGGGCCAACACCGACCTCTGTAGGAGCTGGCTTGCCAGCGAAAATCCCCAACGATAACGCGGGGTACCTGGCGCCCAACGGTGCCCTCAGGTTTTTCGCCGGCAAGCCGGCTCCTACAGAACGGTTACTGGCTTCACCTTCATGCAAGGAGCGCGATGATGTACAGATTTCGCTTACGTGGTCTGCTGCTGGTCAGCACGCTGCTGTCGCTGTTTCTCCTGCCCACGGCCCAGGCATCGGATGCCGATACCTGCGTCCAGCAGCAGTTGGTGTTCGACCCCAACAGCGGCGGTTTTCTACCCGTCAACAATTTCAACACCACTGGCCAGAGCTTCATGAACTGTTTTGGCTGGCAGCTGTTTATTGCCCTGAACTGGCCCGTGGATCCCGGATGGCCAGCCAATGCAGCCCTCGCGGGCGAGCCGAACCGCAAGATCAGCATGGCGCAATTTGGCGTGCCCCAGGTCGCCGGGCAACCCATGACCACCGCGCCGGTGTGGGCAAGCTTTAAAGACGCTAACGATATATTCCTGCCCGGCGCCCGACCGCCCACAGGCTGGGGCGTGCAGACATTGGTGCCGTCCAATTGCAGCAGAGAGGGCAGCCTCAAAGCGCTGTCGGTGGGGGCGCGCAAGTTCATGAACGCCACCTCGGAAAGCGCGACCAACGCCAAGCATCGCTTCCACTTGTCCAGCGGCACCCTGGCTTCGATTCCCGACCCGATCATGGAAGCCGCCGGCGGCTGGCTGACGGACCAGACCGGCAACCTGGTGTATTTCGAGCGCAAGGTGGGCAAGGCCGAGTTTGACTATATCGTCAAGTACGGGCTGTACGATGCCGCCAATCAAATGGTCGTTGCACAAAACAGCGATGGCAATCATCCGGCCGGGCTGTCCCTGCCCGCCGGCGAGCTGATGCGCTCGATGCCGGCACAGCCCCTGCCCCAGGAACAACTGGGCGCCCTGGAACTCAAGGCCGCCTGGCGTATCCTCACCGGCAAGCCCCAGCTCTACGGGCGCTACCTGACCACCGTGGCCTGGCTCAAGAACCCCGCCACCCTGCAGTGCACCCAACAGGTGGTGGGCCTGGTGGGCCTGCATATCATCAACAAGACCCAGAGTTCACCGAACTTCATCTGGACCACCTTCGAGCAAGTAGACAACGTACAAGAGCCAGGCCAGGTGCCCGCGCAACAGACACCGCCTGACGGCTATACCTTCTACAACCCCAACTGCACCGGTGGCCCTGACGTGTGCACGCCCAACGTGGCCCGTATCCAGTGCCAGCAGCACAACCCTGATCGCGAATGCACCGAGCCCTATCCACGCAACCAACCGGTCCAGACCACTCGCGAACACCCCCTGCCTTCGGACATGCAGGCGCTCAACGGCGCCGTGCAGGCCAGCTTCGCCCAGCAGACCAACGGCCAGTCGGTGTTCCAGTACTACAAGCTAGTCAATGTGCTGTGGATCACCGCCCCGACCGCACCGGACCCGGAGCCGGGCGCGGGTGCGAAGGTGCCCCTGTCCTATGGCGCCTTTATCAGCGATAGCAACGTACCGGTGGCCAATACCACCATGGAGACCTACGTCCAGAGCATGGACTGCAATGCCTGCCATCAGCAGGCGACGATTGCCGGCAGCAGCAGCCTGGCCTCGGACTTTTCGTTCCTGTTCAACAACGCCGATTCGGCCAAGCAAAAAAGCCTGATCAAACGCGTAAATGCCTTCGAAACCCTCAAGGATGGCCCACCATGAAACGCTCCCTTGCAACCCTGCTGCTTGCGCTATCGATGGCCCTCGCCCCGCTGGCCGTTGCCCATTCCCCCCATGAACTGCACGCGGTCAGCAACGGCGCCGATGCCGATGCGCCGGGCAACCACGGCATGTTCATGGTCGGCTCGCAGACCCTGTTCCTGGTGCACATGCCAATGTTCACCACGGAAAAGCACATGTACCAGATCGTGCTCCAGGCCAGCCTGCCCGCAGACGTAATGGCCAAGTACCAGGCCCTGCGCGCGGCCAATCCGAGCAAGCCGTACAACCTGATCAACGTCGACGACGACACGTTCACCCTGCCCCAGCTCAAGGCCGGTGAAGTGACCTCGTTCAAGGCGACGATCTTTGACGGCTACTCCAACGATGGCGGCGGCACACCGGGGCCGGTGCTGTTTGACAACGTACCCGTGACGGTCGAGGCGGTGGTGATCTACCGGCCGTTCAACCTGGGCATCGACCGGCCGAAACAGCTGGTCTACACCCTGTTTGGCCGGGGCACAGAGGCGCACTTGACGCACTACATCGCCCAGGATCCGGACTTCCAGGAAATCATCACCCTGCCCGGCCCGCCAGCGCCGTTTTCGGCGGCGCAACTGGTGTCTACGGTGGATTTGAACTTCACCACCGTGCAGTCACTACCGATTGTCTGCCAGTCGCCGCTCAAGCCTGGGGTTTATCCGACGTTGCTGGAGGGGCGCGCCGATGCGCCGGTGGCGCTGGACCTGGGGCCAGCGGCGCAACGCGTGTGGTATTCGACGGGGAATCTGTTGAACAAGAACGACCCTTGCCAGCGCTAGGATAGGTCTAAAGCGGGCGCGGCTCCATGTAGGAGCCGGCTCCATATGGCGTATCTGGATGATCCGGTGTTCTGTCGGATCATCCGGCAAATGCAGCAATAAATCGCAATCAATAGGAATGTGCCGGAAGATTTGCCAGAATGCGCGACTTAGAAACATTCGCATTCGCAGGAAATTCCCATGCACGCCCACCCTTCGCTCCCCACAGCGCGTCGCATCCTCGCCGTCGAGGATGACCCGGTGCTTGCCGCCCATCTGGACAGCCACCTGGGCCAACGCGGCTTCGATGTCACGTTGCGCCAGAACGGGGGTGAAATCGTCGAGCTGGTGCGCGCCCAACCTTTCGACCTGATCCTGATGGATATCATGCTGCCAGGCAGCAGCGGCCTCGAGGTGCTGGCGCAACTGCGCCGGCATCAGCGGGTGCCGGTGATCCTGATGTCGGCCCTTGGCGCCGAGCAGGACCGCATCACCGGTTTCAGCCAGGGCGCCGACGATTACCTGCCCAAGCCGTTCAGCATGCTGGAAATGGATGTGCGCATCGACGCGATCCTGCGCCGCGTGGCCTATGAACACGAGGTGCCGGGCACGGCGCGCAATGAAGACCCGCAACTGACATTCGACGAACAGCGCACCGATGTCAGCCTCAATGGGCAGTGGGCCGACCTGACCACCACCGAGTATCGGGTGCTGGAAACCCTGGTGGCCCATGTCGATGAGGTGCTGACCAAGGCGTTCCTGTACCAGCAGGTGATGCACCGTGCCTATTCCCGGCATGATCGCAGCCTGGACATGCATGTCAGCCGCATCCGCCGCAAGTTGCAGGCCATCGGCTACACCGCCGGGCGCGTGGAGACGGTCAGGAGTACCGGCTACATCTTGACCCGGCTGGCGCCATGAGGCTGCCCAACCGTCATTCGCTGTTGTGGAAACTGATCGGCCTGCTGGCGGTGCTGTGCCTGTTGGTGGTCAGCCTGCAGGTGGATGTCAGCCAGCGTATCCAGGAAGCCACTGCGCGCTTGCCCGCGCCCACCCGGCAGATTCTTACCGATTATGCACAGCAGGCCGAAGCCGCCTGGCGTGAGCGCGGCGCGGCAGGCGTCGACGAGTTCCTGAACACCTTGCGCGCCCGGGAGCAGGTGTGGGCGGTGGTGGTGGATGACCACCATTCGCTGTCTTCCCAGGCGCTGACCACGCTTGAGCGGCGCAAGTTGGATTTCGTGCGCCGGATCGACTGGCCGGTGGGGCGCCCCGGTGGCCGGCCGACGTTTTATATCCCGTTCAGCGATGGCCAATCGCGGCTGGTGATGGAGCTGCCCTTGCACCTGGACCCGCGCAAGGACAATGGCCGCTGGAACATCCTCCTGCAACACGTTCTGCCGGCCTCACTGGCGCTGTTGTTCGGCGTGCTGTTGTATCGGGTGCTGATTTCGCCGCTGGTGATCCTGCGGCGCCAGGCCAATGCCCTGAGCGCCGGGGACCTGGCGTCACGGGTCGGGGCCCAGGTGACGCGCCGTCGCGATGAGTTGGGTGAGTTGGCCCGGGCCTTCGATCATATGGCCGAGCGCCTGGAGAGCACGGTGGTGCTGCAACGGCGCTTGCTGCGGGACTTGTCCCACGAACTGCGCACGCCCTTGAGCCGGCTGCGGGTGGCCGGCGAGCGCGAGCCAGATCCCGGCGCCCTGCGCCAGCGCCTGGAGCGCGAAGTGCAAGGCATGGAACGCCTGATCGGCAACACCCTGGAGCTGGTCTGGCTGGATACCGAACGCCCATCCATGCCGGTGGAAGCGGTGGAGATGGAGCCGTTGTGGGACCTGTTGCGCGAAGACGCCTGCTTTGAAAGCGGCTGGTCAAGCGAGCGCCTGCCCTGCGAGCTGCCCGCAGGCGTCTGGGTGCTGGGCAACCTCAATGGCCTGGCCCAGGCCCTGGAAAATATCCTGCGCAATGCCATCCGCCACTCCCCCGAACAGGGCGTGGTGCGCTTGACCGGTAAGCTTGAGGGCGACTTCTGGCACCTTTGCATCCAGGACCAAGGCCCGGGCATCGAGCCCGACAAGCTGGAGCAGATCTTCCTGCCGTTCACCCGCCTCAATGCTGCCCGCCCGGGCGGTGACGGTTATGGCCTGGGCTTGTCGATTGCGCGCAGCATCGTGCAGTTGCAAGGCGGTCAGTTATGGGCGCAGAACACCACGCCCGGGCTGAGCCTGCATCTGCGCCTCAAAGTGTATAAGTTGTAAATTGCGTTTACTCCCATATGAGAATCACTAGCATTCGAGCCCTGGATTACTTGTGACCCACTCAATCTAGGTGGGATTGGCTTGTGTGGGAGCTGGCTTGCCTGCGATGGCATCACCTCAAAATTACCTGATAGACCGAGGCGTCTGCATCGCAGGCAAGCCAGCTCCCACAGGTCTAACGCTGATGAGCCCTCTATGAAAAGCAAATCCCCTGCCTGGCCGACCCTCTCGCGGATTGTCGCCGCGCTGATCGGCGGTTACCTGTTTACCTATGCGTTTACCGCCGCCCTGGCGCGCCTGTTGCCCATGGACAAGGTCGACGCGCTGGTGGTCGCCAGCCTGCCCTCCTTCCTGATCTATACCCTGGCGATTCTCTGGGCCTTCGCCTGTCGCAACGCCTGGCGCGCCTGGGCCGGGATGGCCCTGGCGCTGCCATTGGCCGCCATCGGCTTCTGGCCACAATGGCGCGAGGTGCTGGGATGAAACACAAGACCCTGACCCAATCCATGGCCTGGCTGCACACCTGGAGCGGGCTGATTTTTGGCTGGTTGCTGTTTGCGATCTTCCTGACCGGCACCCTGGCGGTGTTCGACAAGGAAATCGACGGCTGGATGCGCCCGGAAATCCCCGCCACCAGCCTGTCGCAAAGCGCCGCCGCGCAACAGGCCCTCGGTTATCTGGCGCGCCAGCATCCCGAGGCGAAGACCTGGAACATCGGCTTGCCTGGCGAGCGTTCCGACACCCTGACGGTATCGGCCGGCGAACAACGCCGTGGCGGCGGCACCGCGCTCGACCCGCGCACCGGCGAGCCCCTGGCCGTGCGCGAAACCGCCGGTGGCGGGTTCTTCTTCCGCTTCCACTTCACCCTCAACCTGCCCCGTGACCTGGGGATCTGGACCGTCGGGCTGGCCGCCATGGCGATGCTGGTGGCGCTGATCAGCGGGATTGTGATTCACAAGAAGTTCTTCAAGGACTTCTTCACCTTCCGTCCCGCCAAGGGCCAGCGTTCGTGGCTGGATGCGCATAATGCGACGGCAGTGCTGGTACTGCCCTTTCACCTGATGATCACCTATACCGGGCTGGTGATTTTCTACCTGATCTACATGCCGGCGGCGGTGGATGCACTGTTCGATGGCGATCGCGACAACCTGGGCCGCGCCCTGCGGGGTGCGCCCGCCGAACAGCAGGTGCGCGGCGAACGCCCCACGCGCAGCGAGGCGGCCGAGTTGACCGCGCTTGAGCCCCTGCTGGCCGAGGCCGAGCGAGCCATGGGGCCGGTGTCCAGCCTGTCGATCCACAACCCAGGACGCAGCAACGCGCGGATCGAGGCGCGCCCGGTGCTGGGCAATCGCATCGAACTGACCAAGGGCCAGAGCATGCTGTTTGACGGGGTCAGCGGTGAAGTCCTGCGCCAACCCGCCGTCAGCCGGCCAAGCCTGCTGACCCAAAAGGTCATGGCCGGCCTGCACTTTGCCCAGTTTGGTGGCTACTCCATGCGCTGGTTGTACTTTGTCTGCGGCCTGGCCAGTTGCGCGATGCTCGCGACCGGGGTGGTGCTGTTTACCGTCAAGCGCAGTCGGCGCCACGATGGCGAAGGGGCTGTGGGCGCCCTGCTCTACCACATCGCCGAACGCCTGAATGTGGCGGTGGTGGCCGGGTTGATGGTGGCGTGCGTGGCCTTACTGTGGGCCAACCGCTTGCTGCCGGTGGAACTGGCCCAGCGCGGTGGCTGGGAGGTGCGGGTGTTTTTCCTGGTGTGGTTGCTGAGCCTGGGCCACGCGATCATCCGCCCCTGGCGCAGTGCCTGGCGCGAGCAACTGGGCCTGGCCGCCGCCCTGTGTATCAGCCTGCCGGCCCTGAGCCTGCTGGGGGAAAGCCTGGGTGATTACCTCTACCTGGAATTGACCAGCGTCGCCCTCGGCCTGCTGCTGGCCTGGCCGTGCTGGAAGCTGTACCAGGCGCCCAAGGAGCGCGCCCCACGGCGCGTGGGCAAGCAACCTGTAGCGCAGGTCAACTGAGATGGCATTGATAGTCGCCTTGTTGCTGGCCTGCGGTGGAATGCTGGGCTTATGCCTAGGTTTGGAACGGCACTACAAACAGCTCTGGCACCGCCTGCCCTCGCCCATGCTGCGGCGTGGCTTGCGGGGGATGGGCTGGGTGCTGCTGGCGGCCAGCTTTGCCGTGAGTGTGCAGGTGTGGGGCTGGGCCATGGGGCCAGTGGCGTGGTTTGGCTTGATTTCGCTGGCGGGGCTTAGCGTGGCGTTTCTGTTGCCCTATAGCGCCCGCTGAGTGGCGGCTGGCCGGTTGTTGTAGTCATATGTGGCGAGGG
>NZ_MIFU01000104.1:0-31589 GCF_001855215.1 Pseudomonas sp. 06C 126
GCAGGGGATCGCGGCGAGGCTGGGAATTTTGGACATGCCACAAAACGAATGTGGGAGCTGGCTTGCCTGCGATAGCGGTGGGTCAGTCACCTATGCGTCCAGCTGACCCACCGCTATCGCGGGCAAGCCCGCTCCCACACAAAACCACCTTTTAGCGCTGTACCGCCTTGGGCCTTAGGCCAACAGGGAGTACACCACCGCTGTGATCGCCACCAGACCTACCGCCGTAACAAACACATTGGACGCCTGCCCACGGTATTTGGCCATGGCTGGTACCTTGCGAATCGCGTACATCGGCATCAGGAACAGGATCGAGGCGATGATCGGCCCACCCAGGGCCTCAATCATTCCCAGGATGCTTGGGTTCAGAGTGGCCACGATCCAGCACACCACCAGCATGAAGCCCGCAGTCATGCGGTCCAGGGCCTTGGCACCCGGGCGGCGGCCGCTCTTGACGATCAGGCCCTTGAGGCCTTCGCTGGCGCCGATGTAGTGGCCCAGGAACGACTTGGCAATTGCCACGAACGCAATCAATGGCGCCGCAAAGGCGATGGTCGGGTTATCGAAGTGGTTGGCCAGGTAGGACAGGATCGACAGGTTCTGCGCCTTGGCTTCGGCCAGTTGGCCCGGCGACAAGGTCAGCACGCAGCTGAATACGAAGAACATCACCATCGCCACCATCAACAGATGGGCGCGGGACAGGATCTGCGAACTGCGCTCTTCGGCGTGGGCGCCGTACTGGCGTTTCTGATCAACGGCGAAGGCCGAGATGATCGGCGAGTGGTTGAACGAGAACACCATCACCGGAATCGCCAGCCACATCGTATGCAGCAGCGCCGACGGTGCCGGCACAGTGCTGGCGGTGCTGAGGATACCGCCGTTCCAGTGCGGCACCAGGTACACCGCCAGAAACAGCAAGGCGACAATAAACGGATACACCATCAGGCTCATGGCCTTGACGATCACCTGTTCGCCGCAACGCACCACCCCCAGCAGGCCCAGGATCAGCACAAACGACAACAGCGCCCGTGGCGGCGGTTCAATGTGCAGTTGGTGCGACATGAAGCTGCCAACCGTATTGGTCAACGCCACGCTGTAGATCAGCAGGATCGGGAAGATCGCGAAGAAGTACAGCAAGGTGATCAACGCACCGGCCTTGATGCCGAAGTGTTCTTCAACCACCTCGGTGATATCCGAGCCTGCACGGCCCGACAATACAAAGCGCGTCAGGCCACGGTGCGCGTAATAAGTCATCGGGAACGCCAGCAGCGCGAGGATCAGCAACGGCCAGAAGCCGCCCAGGCCAGCGTTGATGGGTAGAAACAAAGTACCGGCGCCAATCGCCGTGCCGAACAGGCCAAGCATCCAGGTCGTGTCCTGGCGGCTCCAGCCCGTGAGGCTTACAGGTGTCGTTGCGTAGCGTTCATCGACGCTATTGGCCTGATCATTCATCCGCTCGGTTCTCCGCTTTCATACGATCGCGACGAGTCAGAAAAACCTGACAGGCAGCGCCACGACCGTAACAGGGGCGCGATTGTCCGGGATTCGCCTGCATAAGCAAAGACTTAGCTGACGAATGCAGAGCCTGCAAAAAAATCGCGCCGTCAACTTCAGCCTCTGAGGCGGCCCCTCCAGCACCCATATGCAGCCCGCCTGAAGACTGCTACCGATGCGTATTTGTATGTCTTGGTTTGTTCTTTCGGGAACGCGATGCACCAGCACCACCACACAACGCTGCACGCTATAAAAGGCGTGTCACGTTCACCACCTTCCCTCGTACCTGGAGCACTCAAAATGACCTCAATTGCATCTAACAATCAGCAATCCTTCTTCAATACCGGCCTACTGGCGGACACCATCAGCCAATTCGTCGCATCACACCAACCCGACCAACAGCCCCAGCCCGGGCAACCACAACATAATCCCAACACCTTCAGCTTCAATGGTGTCGAGTTTCAGGCGCAAAAACCACGCACCACCCTGATTCCCTTCCCAAGAATCGGCTGAGTCTCATCAAGTGACGTCGCGGCGCTTCAGCCCGCGACGCACTTTCTGCCTTAAACATAATTCATATTAAAAAGCTAAATTTTAGGAAACAACAACTTAACTCTAGGAAGCTTCCCACGCACAAATTCAAAACAAACAAAACATCAACTTTTTAACATCGCTGAATTTGTTACAAACATATGCTCCAGCATTGATAGATGCTCTCAGCAGACCTATATTCTTCCACTGTTGCTTCCAAGCAGTGCATCGCCGGTAACGCCCTCAACCCCATACAGGAATAATTCAATGAAAAAATATAACTGTATATTTACCGGGCTTTTTCTTATGACCCTGTTCACCCCACTCGCCAGCCAAGCGCAACCGACAAACGCCGATATCCGCGCATTCGCTTCATCCCCTCAATGGCTGACCACCAACGTTTATATAGAGGGCGCCCCCCACGTTGACGTCAAGGACAAGTACCCAGGCGTAGTAGGCATATCCATGTGGGACCCCGAGCGCAATCGCTACGAGTTCTTCTACGCCGACACCAGGCTGTCAAAATACGATAATGGCGGTGGCGGTTACTTCGTTGTTACGGGCGACAAAAAGACTCACATCCTGATCCCTGACAAAGGCCCGACCAGAACAGTGGTGAGGCGACTTGAAACCCTCAATCACAAAGAATTTACCTATTCGCGGGAGGTGCCGCACGACATGGTCGAAACCAACGAGAAAGTCCGCATCTACGTGGTTCACGCACCTTACAAAGGCCCGATAAAAACCACCACGTCTCACTGAATATTCTTCATCTATTGAATACACTTTCCAACAACTTACGAAAACAACAAAAAGACCCAATCTATGAAGACTCAACTCAAGTCACTCTTAATATCCATGGTAGGGTTTTTTGCTCTACTTATCGGCTGTGCCAATGCACAACCCACAGCCACCCAAGCCGCAAGTGCACCTGCCGCGACAAAAGACAATGCAATCATGCTGACGGTCTTTCTAAAACATGATCAATCCCGACCATTAAGTGAACTAAGAGCGCAACTTTCCAAGCAGGAGTTCTATAAAGTCTTTCCACCGGAGGGGGTAGAGGTCGTCAGTTGGAACATCACCATGGGTATCGGACAAGTCATCGTCCTGCGCCTGCCCGCCTCTCGTCTGTCGGCGGTCAACCTCGCATTGGAAAACACCGCATGGGGCCCCTACCGGACCGAGTTTTTCCCTACCTATGATTTCAAGGACATCGCCCAGGCGGAACGGAACAAGGCGAGGCAAGCCCAGTAGCACCGGAATCGATGCACAGCGTCTTCAGGCGCTGTCATCCCCATCTAAAGAGCTCCCATCAAATAAAGATCTTCCACCCGCTGGCATTTCGTACTTAAAAAATGCCGCATAATCCCGGTCTCAAACCCCACAACAAGAGCTGCCCCATGTCCGCCACTGTTCTGGTCCTGGTTGAAACCATCAACGAATACCTGCACATCATCGAGAGCAATGACTTTCATGTGATCCTCGCGCCGACGCCCGCCGAACGCGCCCAGGCCATCAAGGCCCATGGCACGCAGATCAAGGCCGTGCTGACCCGTGGCCCTTTGGGGTTGCATGCCGAGGAAATCGCCGCCCTGCCGCTGCTGGAAATCATTTGCGTGATCGGCGCTGGCTATGAGCAGGTCGACCTGCAGGCTGCGAGCAACCGGGGCATCGTCGTCACCAACGGTGCCGGCGTGAACGCCCCTTCGGTGGCGGACCACGCCATGGCGCTGCTGCTGTCACTGGTACGTGACATCCCCCGCGCCGACGCAGCGGTACGGCGCAGTGAATGGCCGAAGGTCATGCGCCCGTCCCTTTCGGGCAAGCAACTGGGGATCCTGGGCCTGGGCGCGGTCGGCATGGCGATCGCCCAGCGCGCTGCGCTGGGTTTTGACATGCAGATCAGTTACCACAGCCGCCAGCCCCGCAGCGATGTGGACTACACCTACTGCGCCACACCGGTAGAACTGGCGCGCAACTCGGACTTCCTGGTGATTGCCACGCCCGGCGGGCCGGGCACCCGTCACTTGATCGACCGTCAGGCGCTGGACGCCCTCGGGCCCCACGGTTTTTTGGTGAACATTGCCCGCGGCAGCGTGATTGTCACCGCCGACCTCATCAACGCCCTGGAACAACGACGCATCGGCGGCGCGGCGCTGGATGTGTTCGATGACGAGCCCAACGTGCCGGACGGCCTCAAGCGCCTCAACAACACAGTCCTCACCCCGCATGTGGCCGGGCTGTCGCCGGAAGCGGCCCATGACACCGTGCAACGGGTGGCGGACAATCTGGTGGAGTACTTCGCCGGGCGCCCGGTACTCACGCCAGTCGCCTTGCCGGCGCCCGAAAAGTGACCGATCAGGCACGCTGATTATCATCCAACACGCTAACCTATTAAGCCGTGCCAGCCTTGTGGCGGGTCGGCTGTGCGCATTAGATTAGCCAATAGTCCAAGGCCTCAAGAATAAGCAGAAGGGATAAGCATGGCGCTCAATGACCAATCCACCCAGATTCGCCCTGGCGAAGAACTGGATGCCAGCCTCATCGACCCCTACCTCAAGGCCCATATCCCAGGCCTGTCCGGCAGCGCAAAAGTCAGCCAGTTTCCAGGTGGCGCCTCCAACCTGACCTACCTGCTTGAGTACCCTGACCAGGAGTTCGTCCTGCGTCGCCCGCCCTTTGGCCACAAGGCCAAGTCCGCCCATGACATGGGCCGCGAATTCCGCATCCTGAACCAACTCAAGGACGGTTTCCCCTACTGCCCCAAGGCCTACCTGCACTGCACCGACGAATCGGTGATCGGCGCCGAGTTCTATGTGATGGAGCGGGTCAAGGGCATCATCCTGCGCTCGGACCTGCCGCCGGAGCTGGGTCTGGACGCCGGGCGCACCGAAGCCCTGTGCAAAAGCTTCATCGACAAGTTCGTCGAACTGCACCAAGTCGACTACCACGCCTGCGGCCTGGCCGACCTGGGCAAACCCGAAGGTTACGTGGCACGCCAGATCAGCGGGTGGAGCGATCGCTACGAAAAAGCCCTGACCCCCGACGCCCCGAAATGGGAAGCCGTGCGCGCCTGGCTCAACGACAAGATGCCGGCTGATCATCCGACCTCCAGCATCGTGCACAACGACTATCGCTTCGACAACGTGATCCTCGACCCCAACAACCCGATGCAGATCATCGGCGTGCTGGACTGGGAACTGACCACCCTCGGTGATCCGCTGATGGACCTGGGCAACAGCCTCGCCTATTGGATCGAAGCCGCCGACCCTGCGCCCGTGCAACTGATGCGCCGCCAGCCGAGCAACGCGCCCGGCATGCTCACCCGCCGCCAGTTTGTCGATTATTACGCCGAGCGCGCCGGCATCCAGATCGACAATTTCGACTTCTACTACACCTACGGCCTGTTTCGCCTGGCCGGCATCGTGCAGCAGATCTACTACCGCTTCTTCCATGGCCAGACCCAGGACAAACGCTTTGCGCAGTTCATCCAGATGAACAAGCTGCTGGAGCAGATGAGCCTGAACGTCATCCACAAATCCACGCTTTGACCGACAAGGAACCACCATGTCCAAGACCAACCTGTTCGACCTCGACGGCAAGATTGCTTTTGTCTCCGGCGCCAGCCGTGGCATCGGTGAGGCCATTGCCAAGTTGCTGGCCCAGCAAGGCGCCCATGTGATTGTGTCGAGCCGCAAGATCGATGGCTGCCAACACGTGGCCGACGCGATCATCGCCGCCGGTGGCAAGGCTACGGCCATTGCCTGCCACATCGGTGAGATGGAACAGATCACCCAGGTGTTTGCCGGCATCCGCGAGCAATTCGGGCGCTTGGACATCCTGGTCAACAATGCCGCGACCAACCCGCAGTTCTGCAACGTGCTGGATACCGACCTGGGCGCCTTCCAGAAAACCGTCGACGTGAACATCCGTGGTTATTTCTTCATGTCGGTGGAAGCCGGCAAGCTGATGCGTGAAAACGGGGGTGGCAGCATCATCAACGTGGCCTCGATCAACGGTATTTCCCCCGGGCATTTCCAGGGTATCTACTCGGTGACCAAGGCCGCCGTGATCAATATGACCAAGGTCTTCGCCAAGGAATGTGCGCAGTTCGGTATTCGCTGCAACGCCCTGCTGCCGGGCCTGACCGACACCAAATTTGCCTCGGCACTGGTCAAGAACGAATCGATCCTCAACATGGCCCTGGCACAGATCCCACTCAAGCGCGTGGCCGACCCAAGCGAAATGGCCGGCGCCGTGCTCTACCTGGCCAGCGACGCCTCGACCTACACCACCGGTGTGTCGCTGAACGTCGATGGCGGCTTCCTGTCCTGACACCGGCGGCTTGTGCGGCGAGGTGGAGCTTATGTGGCGAGGGGGCTTATCCCTCGCTGGGCTGCGCAGCAGCCCTAAACCCAGGCGCTGCGGTCTGCCTGATAAAAAGCGGCGGTCTTATAGGGGCTGCTGCGCAGCCCAGCGGGGGAAAAGCCCCCTCGCCACAGCAAGCCCCCTTCTCCATAGCCGCCTTTGCCACAACAGCGCTCTCCCCCCACCACCTCCCCTCTAACGCACCGGGCTCATATCAATCTTGAACACATACTGAGTGCCATTGGGTGCCGTGGCGCCGACTAGCTTGAATAGCTGTTGATTGCCCAGCGCGTGCCTGACGGCATCCCCAGCCGGTGAGTTCGCAGCCTCGGAATGGGCCAATACCGCGCTTACCCAGCGGTCTTCCATCTGCCAGTACCCCAGCCCCTTCGCCATGCTGACACTGGACAAACGGTTAGTGTTACTCGGTGGAATATGTTTGATTTCCAGCAGATAAATCGCATCCGCTCGCCCTTGTAATACCAGGTCAAAACCGTTCTGCCCCCGGCCATAGGTGCCTCCTGGAATAATCCGGTAGCCATCCTCGACCAACATCTGACGATACATGCGCTCATTGGCCTCACCACGCTGCCTGGTGGCGTGGATGTCAAGCGCACTCCATTGCTCGAACAACCTTTGGTGTTCATCACTTCGGCGCCGCCTGGGGTAATGAAGCTGGGCGTTGCTGCTGACGCTTTGAACGTTGAAGCTGCCGCCCTCACGCACGCTGACGGTTGCCGTACCCTGGAGCGGATCGAACTGCGCGATGCCCGCCGGCAAGGCGCGACCATCCGCCTGGGCACTGATCGCCTGGCGCAAACGGTCATAGGGATAACCATGGCGCCAGATATGCTCGTCAATCATGCGATCCCGATCCCGTACCGGCGCCTGGTGTATAGCCGTCGTCTCGGAACCGATCAGTTGCCGGGCATATTGCTGCATATAGACATAGGTGTTCTTGTCCATGGTCGACATGACTCCCTGGCTCATGTCGCTGCTGACGCCGGTGTAGCCCAACACCCTGCGCGCCTGCGAAATAATATCGCCGATATCGCGCAATTGAAGCTGCGGCACCCAGGAACTCAAATGGCCGCCCGTATCCAGGTAAATCGCCTCGACCCCATTGCCGAGCAGCCGCCATTTCTGGCGCACGTTATCGAGCTCGATACGGCTGGTAACCCCCCCGACATGCAGATAGGTCAGGGGCTCGCGCCCTGAAAGCCGGATGATCCCGTCCTCGGCAAACGAGCCACTGGGGCGCAAGTTGCCGTTAGGCCCGCGCTGCTGGATATGGCTTTGCTTGATCCTGAAGGCCTTCAAGTTGAACTGCGCATTCACGTAGTAACGCGTGCCCTGGACCACAAAGTCGTTCATTCCCGCCATCGGAAACAGCGGCACATTGCTCGCCTGGCTGACGTCATACCGCTGCAGGTCCCACACCGGGTCCAAGCGCCCTCTGGCCGGGACCGCTGTCGGCAACGAGACCGGGGCCTGCGCCACAGCGTTGCGCCTGGCCCACAACGAACTGCCCGCAACCCGCTGCACCGACGCGCCCGTGGCGGCCAATTGATGAGGCGCGCGTTCGCGCCACTCACCGGTGTGCGGGTCACGCACCACCAGTACCGTCTCGCCGGTTTCCAAGTCCAGATAAGTGCGACCGTTGTGGGTATACACGCCTTCGGCGCTCGGCGCCGGCAGCAGCGACCCAGTGACCAGCACGGCCATCGGCGGCATGGGTCCCGGCACGTCCAGATCGCTGATTTGCGGCACTGTAAGCGACGCATCGTGGCCGCGTACCAGCGGGCGGCTCGCCTGACGCTCCGTAAAAGGGCTACGGCCCTGAGGACCAAAATCCCTGACCAGGCCGCCAGCGCTCCCTGCCTCGACGCGAGGGGCAGGCCTGGAGGGCCCGGGCCGGGGTGAATGAGGTGTCTGTTGCATAGAAATCCCTTTCCAGTATTAGTTGAGTGACACGCTTATGCGCATCAGGTCTGCCGAAGCCACGCTACGCGTGGGGTCACCGTGGGCGACCCACCGATCGAGCAGCGCGTCGTAATCAATCGCGCTGTCAGTGCCATCCGCCAACTGCACACCGAGCACCCGCAAGCGGCGCGCCATCAACCTTGAGTGCTGACGCATGCGGCGCAGTTGCTGCCAGACCTCGGCTATGGTCAGGTAACGCGAGGCATCCAGTTGCACCAGGCAAACGCTGCCCAGATCGAGGCGTATCTCGTATCGATCACCTTCAAGGGTCTGCACGTACAGTTGCTCCAGCGGCACCTGCGGGTCTGTGACGATGGGCAGGATCAGCGTCACGCTGCCCACCTTGAGCCGGTGCTCGGCCAGAATGATCTGCTTGTGGTCGATGGGCTCATCCAGGCCGCTGGTGTTGATCTGCCAGGTGGAGGCATCCGAGGTCTTGGCCAGGGCTCCTGGGGTAGACAGGGCAATGGTGGCGCCGCTGCTGGGGTGCACCTCATACACCGACCCGCGCCCCACCAGCGCATAGGTCTGACGATGGGGCCCAGCCGGGATCCGCAGGGTCTGCGGCAGCGCCTGCAGCCACACGCCCTTGGCACTCAGCGGCCGGAAAAACCCATGGCTGCCAACCCGCGCCAACAGTGCCGAACGGCCGTCAAAGACCCTGAAGCCTGGCCGCTCACGGTCTTGCTGGTAGGATTGCTGCAACGGTTGAACCCGATAAGACATGCCATCGTTGAAGACCAGCACACACTCGCAGTCGGGCTTCAGGCTGGCCGCCCGGATATTGGCGGCGACATCGGCGCGCACCGCACCGCGGTCGCTGGCGAACTCGGCCAGGACCAGGCGGCCGCCGTCCGCGAAAGTCAGGGTCAAGGTCACATCACTGTAAGTCAGCGTGTCGACCGGGCCTTGGCTGCGCAGGGTCACGCGATACCCGGCCACCACATCGATCAGTTCCTCGGTGCGGTAGTCCAGGTACAGGGTACAGGCCGTGGCGCCGCCCGCGATTCGAACCCGCACACGTTTTTCGGCCACGCCACGCTCGATAAAGCAGCGGCTCGACAGGCCGAATGGCAGCACCCATTCGCCGCCCGCCAACACGCGCTGAAACGCCGGCACAGGGCTTATCGAGCGGGCAGCCACCTTGATCGGCTGGTCGCCCTGCGCGCTCAGCAACGGCGGGAGAACCGGCTCCAACGTGTAACCGTCCGCCGTCAGTAAACGCAGATTATGACCGGCCAGGCGCCGCTCGCCGGATTCATGCAGGTAGAGGTTTTCAATCCTGACCAAGCGCTCCGGCAACTCGCCGTCGAGGCCGCGCAGGGAGCGGATCACCAACGCACATTCCTGGATCACCCAGTCAGCAATGCTGGACAGCTCCCACCCCAGCTCAATCAGCGTGTCTTCCTGCCAGTGCTGCTCGTGCAGCGTGACGGTGCCCCGGTTGCTCGCAATGACGTAGCGGTCGCTACCCGTTCCACCGTCGACCCAGGCATCGGTACCGTTGACGAAGATCGTGTCATTGCCGGCCCCGGCCTCGATCCGGTCGTTGTTGCCTTCGGCAATCAGGATATTGGCCTGCGCCGTACCCTTGACGTGACTGGCTACGCCCGCAGGCGTCGCAACGTTCTCGATCGAGTCCAGGGTTATCTGGTTCGACAGCCCGCTGCGGCCGGCATCCTTGCGCCGTGTGACGCTGCCGGCCTGCAGATCGATGGCAAGCCCCTCAATGCCCTCGACGTAAGGGGAGCGGTAGCCAAAATGCAAGGCATCACTGCCGCTGCCACCGTGCAGCTCACTCGCCGGGCCCGGGGTGGCAACGGCCTCAAACGTATCCGCTGGCAGCTCAAATATGAACTGGTCATCGCGGATGCCACCCGTGAGTCGTTTGTGCCCCGCCCCGAACTGAAAGATATTGCGCATCTCCAGCAGGCCCTGGACGTTGTCGTTACCATCGCCCAGGCGCCAGAGGATCGCAGCGTGGGTAAACGGTTTGCCCAGCACCACCCCGGGCAGTTGGCTGACGCCGGCATGGGAGGCATCGACCACATCATCACCATCATGGATGGCCGGCCCAGTGGTATCGCGGTAGGGCAGCTCTCCCGCCGCTTCGTCCCAACGGTGCTTCCACTCCCGCACGGGGATCATGCGCACTTCGAACCGCCCATTGACCACCGCGTGTACGGTGCTCTTGAGCGCACCGCGCAGCCACTTTTCGGCCACGCCGGTAAGGTAGGTTGCGTGCTGTTTTTCCATCTTCGCCACCAGGTAGCGGTCGCGCACATCCTTGTCCAGCTCCCGGCCTGCAAACGACAGCCAGCCGGCCCTCAAGCGCTCGGACACGGTCAGTTCGATGTAATCGTCAATGTCATCCACCTGACGCACTGCGCTGTAGATCTGCGCCCCGAGAATCAGCACCACGGCCGCGGCAATCCCCAACGGTCCGGCATAGCTGAAACCCGCCAGGGCGGCGATCCCCAGCACCACGCCCAGGGCTGCACTGGCCAGGCTGAAGCCGGCATTGACGTAGTGGTCCAACGCCTCTTTGCCCTGGGCCTTCGCCGCCTCATTGAGTGACTGCACTGCACTGAAGATGTCGAACGGCAGGGTCAACACTTGGGCAAACAGGCCCGCGCCGCGCCGCAACAACTGGCCTACGCTGCTCGCACAGAACCCCTTGAACACACGCCCGCCGTTCTCCAGCATGCGCTTGCCCAGACGCTCCAGGGCCAACTCCAGGGCGCTGGACGTCAGCTCGGCGAGCAATTCGCCACCGGCGGCCAGGGTCTGGCGAATATCACCGGTCTTGATGGCCTGGGCCAAGGCGTTGATCGCGCTGTAATAGCCATAGACCTGCAAGCCAGTCCCCATCGCTTCCAGGGTTCGGCTTCGGGGAGTGTCGACCCAGGCGGGCAAGCCTTCACGTTGCAGGGCCTGGTTGAGGTTGGTGTTCTGCACGGCGCGCAGCAAGTCATCGAGCCGGGTCATCGTGTCACCGCTGTCCAGCCTCGACGCCCCCTCAAGCAGCGGCTTGGCCGGGGTTGAGCGTAATGCGGCGAACTCGAACAGCAGGCTGGCGCTGCTGTCACTGACGGTGGCGTCCGTGCCCAGGAATGCCTTGAGCTGCGGCGCCGCAAAGCGGATCGAATCGAGCAGCGTCTGGTCGGCCTCGCGCCCAGCCAGGTGGTGCACGTTGATGGGCTTGCCGTTTATCTGCGCGCCCATTTGAGCCAGGACGGTACGGCGAACCGGTAAAACACCGACCAGCAGATCCCCCAGCCGGGCATCCAGATCGGCCAGCGCCAAAGGTGCGTCCACTGCGGGTGTATCAGGTTGAGTCATGAGTCGTTCCCTATGCCATGACGTGGGTCACATGGTTTGCCGGCAACAAGTGCCAGGCATAGGGCGATGGTGCTACGGGCCACAAGCGCCGCAGCGGTAGATCTTTATCCGGGTGGGCTTATTCTGGCGGCAACTGGCCAAAGGCGACGGCCAGGCGGTTCCAGCCGCTGATGGTCGTAACCGCCATGGTCAGGTCCACCAGGGCCTGCTCGCCGAACTCGGCACGGGCGGCGGCGAACAGCGCATCCGGCACGCCTGCACACGCCAGCAACGCCGTGGCCTCGCTCCACGCCAGGGCAAGTTGTTCGCGGCGAGTGAACAGCGGCGAATCACGCCATACGCACAACGCCAAAAGACGCCGCGTGCTTTCGCCCCGCGCCAACGCTGCCATGGCATGCATGTCACTGCAAAACCCACAGTGGTTCAGTTGCGAGACGCGGATCCTTATCAGGTCAAGCAAAGGCCTGTCGATGGACAGCTCGAACAACGTCGCCTCGAGCACCATCATGCCTTTAAGCGCTTGGGGCGAAGCCGTGCAGTAATCCAGACGCGGTTGCATAGGGGGCGGCCTCGATGGGCAAAGACGATGGCCGCCAGCTTAAGACCGTGCCGGCCCGTGCCCTATAGCCAAAGTGGCGCTTTATGCCTAGACCGCCTTGGCCGTAGGCGCGCCCCACGGTTGCGGGTAATCTGGGCGCAGTCTGACCGCCTCGGGATGCTCCATGGAACTGCACGTCGTCATCAATGGCCGCAAGGATCTGGCCGAACAACTGTATCGGCAATTGCTCGCGGCCATCCAGTCCGGGCGCCTGGCCTCGGGTGCGCAGCTGCCGCCCAGCCGCCTGCTGGCCGAGCAGTTGGGGGTGTCGCGCAAGACCGTCTCCGACACCTATGCGCTGCTGACCTATGAAGGGCTGCTGGTGGGGAAGATTGGCCGTGGCACCTTCGTCAACAGTCAGGCAAACCGCCCTGCCCGGCGCCAGGACGCTGCCGACCTGGCCTGCGCCGCGCACTTGGCCAAATGGCAGGCGCTGCCCTCGCCCATGCGCCATCCGACCCGCGACGGCACCTTGCGGTGCGAGTTCATCGGCGGCGCCACCACCCGCAGCCTGTTCCCCCAGGACGAATGGCGGCGCTGCACCCTCGACGCCTTGCGCCGCACTGCCCAGAACAGCGGGTTCTATAGCCAACCCGAAGGCCTGCCGGCCCTGCGTAGCGCGATCGCCGGGCACATCGCATTTTCCCGGGGGGTCAACTGCCGCGACACCGACATTGTGGTGTGCAATGGCGCCCAGCAAGCCTTGGACCTGATCGCCCGAGTGGTACTGGAACCGGGCAGTCTGGTGGCCATGGAAGACCCCGGCTACACCCCCGCCCGCTTGATGTTCGAGGCCGTAGGGGCAACGGTGGCCAGCGTGCCGGTGGATGCCGAAGGTATTCAGGTCACGCAGATTCCCCAGGGCACACGGCTGATCTACGTGACGCCTTCACACCAGTTCCCCCTTGGCATGCCCATGAGCCAGGCACGTCGCGAGGCGCTGCTGGCACGCGCGCTGGAATTGGGCGCGATCATCATCGAAGACGACTACGACAGTGATTTCCGCTACGAAGGCCGACCCACCCACTCCCTGCAAAGCATGGACGAGCGCGGCATTGTGGCCTACGTCGGGACCTTCTCCAAAACCCTGCTGCCGGACCTGCGCCTGGGTTATGCAGTACTGCCGCCGGCGATCCATGGCGCGGTGGTCAAGGCCAAGCAACTGACCGACCAGCACACCTCGACACTGCCGCAATGGGCACTCGCCAAGTTCATCAGCGAAGGCTACCTGCTCAAGCACATTCGGCGCTGTCACACCGTCTACGCTACCCGCCGCGAGCGCATCCTCAGCCGCCTGGCCGGCGACTTGTCACCCTGGTTCGAAGCCGTGCCCAGCGTGGCCGGGTTCCACCTGGCAGCGCTGTGCAAGGGGGCAGTAAACATTCCCTTGCTGATCGAACTGGCGCGCCAAGTGGAAGTCGGGCTGTACCCACTGGACGTGTTTTTTCATGAAGCACCGGTGCGGTGCGGCCTGATTATCGGCTTTGGGGCCATCGAGACTCTGGATATCGACCCATCGCTGGACAAGGTGCGCGATATCCTCCAGCAGATTGGCTAAGGGGTTTTCCAGAGGATTGGCTATAGGTGCGCCACGGTGCCGGGCGTAGGGTGATGGGGTCTGCAACTCTGGAGAACTGCACCATGAAAATACTGCTCGGCACTACCCTCCTGCTGGCTTCGCTAAGCGCCTTTGCCCATGAGCCGGTCTACAACCAGGAATCGATCAAGGTCCTGCAAGAGCATGCCTTGAGCAACGTGCCTGGCAAAAAAACCATCATGCTCACCGTGGACTACGCACCGGGCCAGGCCACCGTCCCCCACAGCCACACCGGCACGGCGGTGGCTTATGTACTGGAGGGTGAAATCACCTCGCGGGTCAACGATGAACCGGCCATTACCTACAAGGCCGGGCAATCGTTCTACGAACCGGCCGGCTCGCGCCACTTCGAATCCAGCAATGCCAGCCAGACCCAGCCGGCCAGGTTGCTGGTGGTGATGGTTCTGGATGACAAGGCTGATGTGCTGACGCCCCTGCCAGCGCAGAACTGATTGCTAGACGCTGGCTTGTAGAGCCCCTGTGGCAAGCCCGCTCGCCACAGGGGCTTGCTTGAACTGGCGCCGCAGTTCTTCGATCGGCTGCCGGCAGGCGCAGCCTTCCAGGTGGTCATTGACCATTCCCATGGCCTGCATGAACGCGTACATCGTCGTCGGCCCCACGAATGTCCAGCCGCGTTTCTTCAAGGCCTTGGACAAGCGCACCGAAGCCGGCGAGGTGGGATTGCCCGTCCAGTAAGCCAGGTCCACCACCGCTGGCCGCTCATCGGCAGTCGGTTCAAAGGCCCATAGCCAGGCCGCCAGCGAACCGCTTTCTGCCACCAGTTCACAGGCGCGGCGTGCGTTGTTGATGGCTGAGAGAATCTTGGCGCGGTTGCGCACGATGCCCGGATCGGCCATCAAGCGCTCGACATCGCGCTCGGTGTATTGCGCCACCTGGCGAAAATCAAAACCCTCGAACGCCCGGCGAAAGTGCTCGCGTTTGCGCAGGATGGTGATCCACGCCAAGCCTGCCTGGAAACCTTCCAGGCAGATCTTCTCGTACAACGCAATGTCATCGGCAACCGGCACGCCCCACTCGTGATCGTGATAATCGGGGTATTGGGCGGCGGCCGTGCGCCATGTACAACGGGTCAGCCCCGTTTCATCCGTCGTCAGTCCTGGCTTATCCATTTATCACCTCAACGGCCAATCGCCGCATGATAAGCGAAAAAAATTCCACGCCGCCAACCGCTCAAGCATCACGCTTACCGAGCAACTGGTCAGACCGGACATCCTAAACACCCCACTTCCCCCTTGTAGTTTGCAAAAAACCGGGCGTAGACTGGCCACGCACTGGACTTACCGGTCAGACCACAACAATTAAGCCCTGGACCCACCAGGGCACCGAATAGAGATCCTTCCCATGCTCAGATGGTGCTCGCGTTCGATTTTCCTGCAAGTCGTCATAGGCCTGATGCTCGGCATCGCTTGTGGCCTGGCCCTTCCCGAATTCTCCTCACAACTCAAACCCCTGGGTGACGGCTTTATCAAGCTGATCAAGATGCTGATCGGCCTGATCGTGTTCTGTGTGGTGGTCAGCGGCATCTCCGGGGCCGGCGACCTGAAGAAGGTCGGGCGCATCGGCCTCAAGTCGGTGATCTACTTTGAAATCCTCACCACTATCGCTCTGGTGCTTGGCCTGGTGCTGGCCTTCAGTACCGGGATCGGCAGCGGGGCCAATATCCACCTGGAGCAGTTGTCATCTGCCGGCCTCAATGAATTGGCGGATCGCGGCCAGCATATCAAGGGCACCAGCCAGTTCCTGATGGACCTGATCCCCAACTCGGTGATCGGCGCCTTTGCCGACAACAACGTGTTGCAGGTGCTGTTGTTCTCGGTGCTGTTTGGCAGCGCGCTGAACCTGGTGGGTGAAGCGGCCTCGGGCATTTCGCGACTGATCAATGAGTTGAGCCATGTGATCTTCCGCATCATGGGCATGATCGTGCGCCTGGCGCCGATTGGTGTGTTCGGTGCCATCGCCTTTACCACCAGCACTTACGGCCTGGACTCGCTGCAACACCTGGGCAGCCTGGTGGGTTTGTTCTACCTCACGTGCATGGCCTTCGTCGCCATAATCCTCGGCGCCGTGATGCGGTTTTCGGGCCTGCGGATGTTGCCGCTGCTCAAATACCTGCGCGAAGAACTGCTGATCGTGATGGGCACCGCCTCGTCCGACGCCGTGCTGCCACAGATCATGCGTAAACTGGAGCACCTGGGCATTGGCAGTTCCACCGTCGGCCTGGTGATCCCCACCGGTTACTCGTTCAACCTCGATGGTTTTTCGATCTACCTGACCCTGGCCATCGTGTTTATCGCCAACGCCACCGGTACGCCGTTGTCGATGACCGACCTGCTGACCATCCTGCTGGTATCGCTGATTACCTCCAAGGGCGCCCACGGCATACCGGGCTCGGCCCTGGTGATTCTGGCGGCAACCCTCACTGCCATCCCCGCCATCCCGGTGGTGGGCCTGGTGCTGGTGTTGGCGGTGGACTGGTTCATGGGGATCGGCCGGGCGCTGACCAACCTGATCGGCAACTGCGTAGCCACCGTCGCCATTGCCCGCTGGGAAAAGGACATTGATATCCAACGGGCCAACAAGGTGCTCGATGGGCAGCAAGGCTATGCGTTCCAGGCCAAGAAACCGGTGCTGCCGGTTCATCAGGAGTTCTGAACCTTCCCCACACACTGCAGGAGCGAGCTTGTTCGCGAAAAACTTCAAGGCACCGCGCGCACCCAGTCTGCCCGCGTTATCGTTGACGGTCTTCGCGAGCAAGCTCGCTCCTACCGTTGAAGGGTTATTTAAATTCAAGGAGCCCACGACGTGATCAGCACCTCAACCGTCGTCAATTCAGTCGTAGAAAAACTGCGCGCTGCCCTGGCCCGCGGCCAGTGGCGGCGCGGGGAGATGCTGCCCGGCCAGCGCGAATTGGCCGAACAACTGGGCATCAGCCGCCCTAGCCTGCGCGAGGCAGTGATCGTGCTGGAAACCCTCGGCCTGGTACGCTCGATGCCCGGCAAAGGCGTGGTCGTACTGGAAACCAGTGTCAACGACCCCCAGGCCCATGACGCGGTGGCCGATGCCAGCCTCGCCGATATCCTGCAACTGCGCTACACCCTGGAGCCGTTTATCGTCGGCCTGGTGGCCCAGTCCATCACCAGCAAGGAAATCGGGCAACTGCGCCTGACCTTGATGGACATGCGCGAAGCCCTGGAAGCCAACGACAGTGAAGCGGGGATGAACGCCTACATTGCCTTCCACGAAGAGCTGTTCGCCCTGACCTCCAACCCCATCTTCCAGAACGTGGTGCAACAGACCAGCAACGCCCTCAAGCAAAGCGCCCAGGTGTTGCGCAACTCCCCCGAGCACCTGGCCGAGCGCCTGCAGGAAAACGAAGCCGTGGTGCGCGCCATCCGCAACAAGAACAGCGCCCTGGCCAGCGCCGAAATGCGCCGCCACATCCTCAACGAGGGCCAGCGCATGGGCACCGCCCTGAACATTCCCGACGATCATCTCGGCAGCTGACTTTGGAGACTGGCCATGAGCGCTCACGCCTTGCAACGCAACATCGTTGTCACCGCCCCGCCCGCCATGCGCCTGGTGCCCGGCAAGCGGCCGTCGGTGGAAGACCTCTACCCGCGCCTGTTCGATGCCATCCTGGAACAGCGCATCGTACCCACCAGCCGCTTTACCGAAGAAGGCCTGGCCCAGGAATTTGGTGTCAGCCGCAGCGTACTGCGCCGGGTCCTGGCACGCCTGGCCGAACAGCAAGTGATCATCCTGCGCCCCAACCTGCGCGCCCAGGTGGCGGCGCCGGATGCCGAGCAGGTGAAACATATTCTTGAAGCGCGGCGCTTGATGGAAGTGACCGTGGTGCAACTGGCGTGCGCGCAGGCCAACCCAGGGCAAGTGCGGCGCCTACGCGAACTGGTGGCCCGCCAGCGGGCATGCGTGGAACAAGGCCAGCAAGGCCCGGCCATCCGCCTGTGTGGGGAGTTTCACCTGTTGCTGGCGGCCATTGCGGGGAACCGGCCATTGGCGCAGTTCCTTAATAGCCTGGTGCCATTGACCTCGCTGGTCATTGCCCGGCAAGGGGCGTTCTCCGGCGCCTGGCGTGAGCAGGCAGAGATTGTCGAAGCGGTGGAGCGCAAGGATGCGGGCACGGCCGCAGGATTGATGGGCCGGTATCTGGATCACCTGGAGTCGAAGCTTTCGTAAGCCCGTGGCGATCAACATGGGGGAACTGGCCTGCGATAGCGGTGGGTCAGTTGATACATCTCTGCCTGAACGGACGCCATCGCGGGCAAGCCCGCTCCCACAGGGGGTCTTTGTCGGGCAGAGTATTTTGGCCACACCACAAATCAAAGGTGGGAGTTGGCTTGCCGGCGATGGCGGTGGGTCAGTCGATGCATATGTGGCTGGACCACCGCCTTCGCGAGCAAGCCCGCTCCCACAGGGGGTCTTTGTCGGGCAGAGTATTTTGGCCACACCACAAATCAAAGGTGGGAGCTGGCTTGCCGGCGATGGCGGTGGGTCAGTTGATACATTTCTGCCTGAACGGGCGCCATCGCGGGCAAGCCCGCTCCCACAGGGGATCTTTGTCGGGCAGAGTATTTTGGTCGCACCACAAATCAAAGGTGGGAGCTGGCTTGCCGGCGATGGCGGTGGGTCATTTGATACATCTCTGCCTGAACGGACGCTATCGCGGGCAAGCCCGCTCCCACATTTTGGGTTCCTACATTGAACCGGAGTAAAACAAAAAGCCCCGTATCTCGCGATACGGGGCTTTTGTTTTTAGCGCTCTAGCGGCTGATTACAGCACCGCCTGACCGCTCATTGCCAGGTCCAGCAGTTCACGGTTGGCTACCGCGTACATGGCGTAGTCCGTACCCACCGCAGCACGGATTTCCACCATCATCGCGCGCCAGCGCTCGACCATGCTCGCATTCTGCTCAAGCCACAGGGCCACGCGGGCTTCCATGTCTTCTGGCGCGTCGGCCATTTGCAGAACCTTGATGGTGATCGCCCGTTGCTGCCAGTCCACGTCATCGCGGAAGGCTTCGCGGGCCTGGGCCTGCCAGTTGTTGCCCACCGGCAGATCGCTGATCTGCTGCAGGTACCATGGCAAGTCCAGGGCGCTGCCCACGGCGAAGTAGGCCTTGGCCACATCGGCGGCGCTCTGGCCGGTCACGTCGGCGGCCTCGATGATCGGCAGCAGGGTGTACAGGTGCGTGGTACCCGCCACCATGCGCGCCAGCAACTCCGGGACACCGGCTTGAACATACGCCTGGTAACGGTTCTGCCAGCCTTCGCGGGTCGGGCCTTCCAGCAGTTCGTCCAGCTTGAGGCCCAACGCTGCCAGATGCGGGCCGAAGTGCGCCACATCACGCGCCGCATCCTGCTCATTGCGACGGCTGCGCAGGAACCAGCGCGTGGCACGGCGACCCAGGCGCATCAGCTCATCCATCAACGCCAGTTGCACTTCAGCCGACACCTGGTGGTCCAGGGCTTCGATCTGACGGAACCAGTGTGGGAGGTGGAAGATGTCACGCACGATCACATAGGCACCGGCCACGTTGGCCGGGCTCATGCCAGTCGACTCTTTGAGCCGCTGCACGAAAGTGATGCCCATGTGGTTGACCAGGTCGTTGGCGATCTGGGTGCTGACGATCTCGCGCTTGAGGCGATGGCGACGCATGGCCTCGGAGAACTTGGCCACCAGGCTCGGCGGGAACGCGGTCTCCATGTCACGGGTCAGGTAGTCGTCATCCGGGACCAGGGACTTGAGCAGCGCTTCCTTGAGGTCGATCTTGCTGTACGAGATCAGCACCGACAGCTCTGGACGGGTCAGGCCCTTGCCGGTGGTGGCGCGCTCGACGAGCTGCTCCTCGGTCGGCAGGTACTCGATGGCGCGGTCCAGCTTGCCACGGCCTTCCAGGTCGCTCATCAGGCGCTTGTACTCGGCAGCACGCTCGTAGGCTTTGCGTGCGGCCAGGGACAGGGCCTGGGTCTGCTTGTAGTTGTTGCCCAACACCAGGTTGCCGACTTCATCGGTCATGCTCGCCAGCAACTGGTTGCGTTGCTTGTCGGTCATGTCGCCAGCCTGCACCACTTCGTTGAGCAGGATCTTGATGTTCACTTCGTGGTCGGAGCAGTCCACGCCACCGGCGTTGTCGATGAAGTCGGTGTTGGAGCCGCCGCCATTGAGGCCGAATTCCACACGACCCAGTTGGGTCATGCCCAGGTTACCGCCCTCGCCCACTACCTTGCAGCGCAGCTCGTTGCCGTTGACGCGCAGCGCGTCGTTGGCCTTGTCGCCCACATCGGCGTGACTCTCGGTGCTGGCCTTGACGTAGGTGCCGATCCCGCCGTTCCACAACAGGTCCACCGGTGCCTTGAGCAAGGCGTTCAGCAGTTCGGTCGGGGTCAGTTTGTCGGCCTGGATGTCGAAGCGTTCTTTCATCTGTGGCGAGATGGCGATGCTTTTGGCACTGCGCGAGAAGATCCCGCCGCCTTCAGACATGATGCTGGTGTCGTAGTCGCTCCAGGCCGAACGCGGCAGCTCGAACATGCGCTGACGCTCGACGAAGCTGGTGGCCGGGTTCGGGTTTGGATCGATGAAGATGTGCAGGTGGTTAAAGGCGGCGACCAGTTGCAGCTTGTCGGACATCAACAAGCCGTTGCCAAACACGTCACCGGCCATATCACCGACGCCCACCACCGTGATGCTGTCTTCCTGCACGTTGATGCCGCGCTCACGGAAGTGTCGCTGCACACCGACCCACGCGCCCTTGGCGGTGATGCCCATCTTCTTGTGGTCGTAACCGGCCGAACCACCGGAAGCAAACGCATCGCCCAGCCAGAAGCCGTAGTCGATGGCGATGCCGTTGGCGATATCGGAGAAGGTCGCGGTGCCTTTGTCGGCCGCCACTACCAGGTACGGGTCATCGTTGTCGTGGCGCACCACGTTCAACGGAGGCACCAGGGCGCCGTCTTTCAGGTTGTCGGTAATGTCCAACAGGCCGGAAATGAAGATGCGGTAGCAGGCAATGCCCTCGGCCGCGATCTCGTCCCGGCTGCCGCCCAATGGCAGGCGACGCGGCAGGAAGCCGCCCTTGGCGCCGACCGGCACGATCACCGAGTTCTTCACCTGCTGGGCTTTTACCAGGCCCAGCACTTCGGTACGGAAGTCTTCTTCACGGTCGGACCAGCGCAGGCCGCCACGGGCGACGTTGCCAAAGCGCAGGTGCACGCCTTCGACGCGCGGCGAGTAGACGAAGATTTCAAACTTCGGCACTGGCTTGGGCAACTCGGGAATGGCGTGCGGGTTGAACTTGAAGCTGAAGTACGACTTGTTCTGGCCGTTGGCGTCAGCCTGGTAGAAGTTGGTACGCAGGGTGGCCTTGATCAGGTCCAGGTAGCGCCGCAGGATCCGGTCTTCATTGAGCACCTGAACGTCATCCAGGGCGGTGAGGATCGCTTGTTCCAGGCGTTGCTGCTTGTCTTCCAGGTCGTCGGCGGTGAGCTTGCGCGCCAGGTAGAAGCGGGTCTTGAACAACCGGGTCAACTCGCGAGCGATGTCGGTGTGGTTGTTCAGGGTGCTGGCGATATAGCCCAAGTCAAAGCCCAGGCGGATCTGCTTGAGGTAACGGGCGTAGGCACGCAGCAGCGCCACGTCACGCCATGGCAGGCCGGCGGTCAGTA
This sequence comes from Pseudomonas sp. 06C 126, assembly GCF_001855215.1. NCBI lineage: Bacteria > Pseudomonadati > Pseudomonadota > Gammaproteobacteria > Pseudomonadales > Pseudomonadaceae > Pseudomonas > Pseudomonas sp. 06C 126. The sequence goes on from NZ_MIFU01000104.1 coordinate 21,621, forward strand.
CCAGGCGGTTGAACGCATCGTTCTCGGCATCGCCGTTGACGATATGCACGAACGCGTCCTGCAGGGTGTCGTTGAGCTGTTGGATATCGAGGTTCAGGCCTTCGGCGGCGGTGAACGCAAAATCGTGGATCCAGAACTCGCGGCCATTGGCGTGGCGCAGGCGGTACGGGAACTCACCCAGCACGCGCAGGCCGAGGTTTTCCAGGATCGGCAGCACGTCGGACAGCGCCAGCGGGGTATCGGCGTGATACAGCTTGCAGTGCAGTTCCTGCTGGCCGGTCACATGGCCCAGCGGCTGATAGAAGCTCATGACCAGCGGCTTGGCTTCGGTCAGGTTCAACAGGTGCTGCATGTCGACCACGGCCGAGTGCGCGGCAAAGCGCTCGCGGTAGCCGGCGGGGAAGCCCTTGGGGAAGTCCGCCAGCACGTTGGTGCCGTGGGCTTCGCCGAAGCTTTCGACCACCAGGCTCGCGTAGTCGTCCTGCCAGCTGCGGCAGGCCTGCACCACTTCCTTTTCCAGCAGCAGCGGGTCGATATCCAGGCGATTCTTCGGGTCAACCCGCAGGATCAGCTGTACACGGGCCAGCACGGATTCGGAGAAGAAGGTCCAGAATTCGCAGTCCGAGGCCTTCAGGCGATCCATCAGCACTTGCTGGATCTTCTGGCGCACTTCGGTGGAGTAGATATCACGCGGCACGTAGGCCAGGCAGTAGCAGAAGCGGCCGTATGGGTCTTTGCGCAGGAACACGCGGATCTTGTTGCGTTCCTGGATCTGCACGATCGACATCACGGTGCTGAACAGCTCGTCCACCGGGGTCTGGAACAGATCGTCGCGGGGCAGTACTTCGACCACCTGGGCCAGTTCCTTGCCTAGGTGCGCCTTGGCCTGGAAGCCCGAACGGCGTTCGATCTCCGCGACCTTGCGGCGGATATACGGAATTACCCGCACGCTTTCGCCGTACACCGAGGAGGTGTAGAGGCCCATGAAACGGCATTCCTTGATGACCTTGCCGCTGGCATCGATCTGGCGGATCGACACGTAGTCGGGGTAAGCCGGACGGTGTACACGGCTTGGGTGCGCAGCCTTGGCGAACGACAATACTGTCGGTTCGCGCAGGTAGGCCACGGCGTAGTCTTCGATGCGCAGGTCTTCGGCAGTGAGGCCGGCGCGCAGCAGCTTGGTCAGGCCGAGGAAGGAATCGGCGTCATACTCCAGATGGCCGCCGTCCTGCTCGTCGCGTACCACAAATTCTTCATAGCCCAGGAAGGTGAAGTGGTTGCCCACCAGCCATTCCAGGAAGCTCTTGATCTCGGCCTTTTCTTCGCCCTCGATGGCGAACTGGCTGTTGTCGATACCGTCCAGCAGTTCCTGGACCTTAGCCTTCATCGGCTCGAAATCAGCCACGGCCACGCGCACTTCGCCCAATACCTGCTGAAGCTCCGTGCTCAGCACGTTCAGCTCGGCGGCATTGGCGCAGCGGTCGATCTCCAGGTACATCAGCGATTCTTGCAGGACGTCTTCGCCCTGGGTGCCTTTGGGCAGGATTTCCAGCAGCTCGCCCTTCTTGCCACGGCGCACGCTGAGTACGGTGGTTTGCAGGGTGTGGATGCTGTAGCCGCGGCGGTTCAGTTCGGTGCGTACCGAATCGACGAGGAACGGCAGGTCATGGTGCAAGACCTCGACCGCGGTGTGGGTCGACTGCCAGCCGTGGCGTTCGTAATCGGGGTTGTAGACGCGCACTTGCGGCTGGGTGTGATCAAAGCGCTCAAGCAGGCGCCAGGCAGACAGGGAGCAACCGGCCAGGTCGGACATGCGACGCTGGGTCAACTCGTCCAGGGAAATGATGCCGAAGAATTGTTCAGCGAACAGCGCCACTTGTGGCAGTGCCTGTTCACTGATGTGCTGCGCCAGTGCCGCTTGCAGTTGATGCTGGAAGTCGGCTTTGCTGGCTGCGGTGAAGAACGCCATCTGTGGTACTCCGCTTGGGCTTGTTATTGATGGAAGCGTCGCGTGTTATCCCCTTGCGGGGAGACCGTCATTTCTGTTCGTCGGTAACCATAAACGAATCAGGGTGACAGGTGGGTGAAGCTGGACAAGACAATGAGGTCACATGCCGCTGGCGGATGACGGTACAACGGGCAGGTCAGCGTCACGCTGCAGGCACATACGTTGCGCAGCTTAACGAGTGTGGGAAGCGGCCTGCTTGCGATGCTGCGACATATTCGGTCATCAGCACGCAGCGCACCGGTTGCAATTTGTGCAACCTGAAATAACCGGTTGCAAAACAGGCTATTTTCCAGCCCGCGAGTGCCAGAAATGACTGATCCGGCCCCTGAGGTCATAACAGCATGCAGCACAAAATCGGCCGCAATGGCACAATTGCCACGCTGCGCCCTCTCCCACACAGGATTCCCCATGCAATTGACCACCGCCCACCTGCTCGCCACCCCGTGCGATGACGAAGAAGACAACATGGCCATGCTCTGCTGCCACGGCACCAATGGCGAGATGTTCATGCTGTCCCGTTATCCGGATGAGGACGAGGTGGAGCTGACCTGGGACTACGAACCTTCGACCCTGGACGGTTTGAAGATCACCCTGGGCGCGACCACCTTGCTGGTAGAGATTGGCGCGGCAGACAAGGACGCACTGGGTGGCAGCGATCACCTGCAGATCAAGCACAGCACGCCGGAATCGGACCTGGCCGAGGTAGAAGAAACCTTGCAGAACATTCTCAAGGGCACCGGCACTTATATCCGCAAGCCTTGATTGGCGGCTGCAAAATCGCCATCGCGGGCAAGCCCACTCCCACATTTGAACGCGCCACAATCCAAATGTGGGAGCGGGCTTACCCGCGATGAGGCCCTCATCGACGCCAAAAACCTCAGACCTTTCCCACAAACCCCAAAAAATACCCCCCGGTTCGTTAGTCGCCAGCCCCTCCAATGCATTAAAGTAAGCCCCCCAGGCCCTGGCATTTTTCACACGCCCCAGGCTCATCTTTCCAGGAACCGTCATCGATGGAACATCGTGAAGCGCTGCTCGCGCTGCGAACCTTTCTTTCTACGCAGATTCTCGGCCAGGAAAAACTCATCGAGCGCCTGCTCATTGCCCTGCTCGCCGACGGCCATATGCTGGTAGAAGGCGCTCCCGGCCTGGCCAAGACCAAGGCCATCAAAGAGCTCGCCGAAGGCATCGAAGCACAGTTCCATCGCATCCAGTTCACCCCCGACCTGTTGCCCGCCGACATCACCGGCACCGAAATCTATCGCCCGGAAACCGGCAGCTTCGTGTTCCAGCAAGGGCCGATCTTCCACAACCTGGTGCTGGCGGACGAGATCAACCGTGCCCCGGCCAAAGTGCAATCGGCCCTGCTCGAAGCCATGGCCGAGCGCCAGGTCAGCGTCGGGCGCAGTACCTACGAACTGTCACCGCTGTTTTTGGTGATGGCCACGCAAAACCCCATCGAGCAGGAAGGCACCTACCCCCTGCCTGAAGCCCAGCTCGACCGCTTCCTGATGCACGTCAAGATCGGCTTCCCCGACGCTGCCGTGGAGCGCCGCATCCTGCAACAGGCCCGTGGCGAAGCCCTCAATGGCGAGACCAAGCCCGAGCGGCGGGTCAGCCAGCAGGCGATTTTTGCCGCGCGCAAGGAAATCCTCGGCCTGTACATGGCCGATGCCGTGGAGGAATACCTGGTGCAACTGGTCATGGCCACCCGCACCCCGGCCAAGTTCGACCCGGAGATGGCCGAGTGGATCGCCTACGGCGCCAGCCCTCGGGGCTCGATCGCCCTCGACCGCTGCGCCCGGGCCCACGCCTGGCTGGCCGGGCGCGACTTTGTCAGCCCCGAAGATATCCAGGCGGTGCTGTTCGACGTGTTGCGCCACCGCATCATCCTGTCCTTTGAAGCCGAAGCGGCCGGTATCGACCAGGACCGTGTGGTGCAACGCATTCTCGACGTCGTTGCCGTCGCTTGAGCCCCATGAACGCCGGCGATGGAATCCGTATTTCCCTCAGCGAGTTGATCGAGATGCGTCATCGCGTGCGGGAGGTGCAGCTGTTTTCGACGCCGAGCCAGCGCAGCCCGTTGATCGGCCTGCACCACTCCAAGCTGCGCGGGCGCGGGGTCGACTTCGATCAGGTGCGGGTGTACCAGGCGGGTGACGATGTGCGCACCATCGACTGGCGGGTCACGGCGCGTACCCAGGAGCCCCACACCAAGCTGTTCCATGAAGAGCGCGAGCGGCCGATCTTTATCATGGTCGAGCAAAGCTGCCGGCTGTTCTTCGGCTCCGGGCTGATGTTCAAGTCGGTTCTCGCAGCGCAAGCCGCGAGCCTGATCGGCTGGGCCGCGCTGGGGCACAACGACCGGGTGGGCGGCCTGGTGTTCGGTGATAACGAGCACTATGAAATCAAGCCACGACGCAGCAAGCAAAGCCTGCTGCAACTGCTCAACCGCCTGGTACGGGTCAACCAGAGCCTCGACACCGAGAGCCGCCCCGAAGCCGATGCCCTGGGCATGGCCCTGCGCCGTGGCCGCGAAGTACTGCGCCCCGGCAGCCTGGTGATTGTGATCTGCGATGAACGTGCCCTGACCGAAGGTGCTGAACAACAACTGAGTTTGTTGTCGCGCCATTGCGACCTGTTGCTGCTGCCCGTCTCGGACCCGTTGGACCACGCCCTGCCCGCCGCCGGCCTGCTGCGCTTTGCCGAACGGGGCGCACAACTGGAAATCGACACCTTGAACTTCGAGCTGCGCCAAGCCTACAAGGCCCAGGCCGAAGCCCGCATCGCCCGCTGGGAACTGCTCGCGCAAAAGCTACGGGTATTGCTGATGCCCTTGAGCACCCAGAGCGAAATGGTCGAGCAACTGCGCGAATACCTCAACCCGCAACGCCCGGTGAAAAAGCCATGAGCAGCTTGGACCAACTGCAACCGCTGATTGCCCCGCCGGCCATTGGGTTCTGGCCTCCGGCGCCCGGCTGGTGGCTGTTGCTGGGGTTGATCCCCCTGCTGGGTTGGGGCCTGTGGTGGCTGCGCCGCTTTCTGCCGGGCAAACGCCCGCTGGCCCGGGCCGAACAACCCCTGGACCCCGTGCGCATCGCCGCCCTCGCGGAACTGGCGCTGATGCCCAAACCCTACGATGGCGCGCCGGCCGGCGCCTGGCTGCAGCAACTCAACGGCCTGCTCAAGCGCCTGTGCCGCAACGACTACCCCTACAGCCAAAGCCACACCCTCAATGGGCGCAAATGGCTGGCGTTTCTCGACAACCGCTGCCCGGCGGCCGGCCTGACGCGGTGGATGGTGCTGGTGGAAGGCACGTACAAACCCGAATGCAAACTCGACGACAAGGCCATCGCCGGCCTGACGCAAGCCGTCGACACGTGGATTCGCAAGCATGTTTGAGTTCGCCTGGCCGTGGATCTTTGCCCTGTTGCCCCTGCCGTGGGTGATGCGCCTGATCCTGCCGGTAGCCGACAGTGGCGAGCCGGCCTTGAAGGTCAGCTTCCTCGGCGACCTCGAAGGCCTGGCCCGGCGCCGCGCGCGCATCAACCTGCCGGGTTGGCGCCAACAAGCGCCATTCGTGGTCCTGTGGCTGTTGCTGCTGACCGCCGCGGCGCGCCCGGAATGGCTCGGCGAGCCGCTGCCCATTGCCGCCAGCGGCCGCGACCTGCTGGTGGCGGTGGATGTGTCAGGCTCCATGGACTTCCCCGATATGCAGTGGCAGGACGAAGACGTCAGCCGCTTGAGCCTGGTCAAACACCTGCTGGGGGACTTTCTGGAGAGCCGCGAGGGTGATCGCGTCGGCCTGATCCTGTTTGGCAGCCAGGCCTACCTGCAGGCGCCGCTGACCTTCGACCGGCGCACCGTGCGCACCTGGCTGGATGAGGCGCGCATCGGCATTGCTGGTAAAAACACGGCGATTGGCGATGCCATCGGCCTGGCCCTCAAGCGCCTGCGGCAGCGCCCGGCACAAAGCCGGGTGCTGATCCTCGTGACCGACGGTGCCAACAATGGCGGCGAAATCGACCCGCTGACCGCCGCGCGCCTGGCGGCCGAAGAAGGCGTGAAGATCTACCCCATCGGCATCGGCGCCAACCCGGAGCAGACCGGCACCCTGGGCATGCTCGGCCTCAATCCCAGCCTGGATCTGGATGAGCCGGCGCTCAAGGCCATCGCCCAAACCACCGGTGGGCAGTATTTCCGCGCCCACGACGGTGCAGAGCTGCAAGCGATCAAGGAAACCCTTGACCAGTTGGAGCCGGTGGCGCAACAACCGACCCAGGCCCGCCCGACCCAGGCGCTGTACAGCGGGCCATTGGCCCTGGCGCTGTTTCTGAGCCTGTTGCTGGTGATCCAGGAGCGCTGGCCGGACAACGCCCTGCAACGCCTGCTCAATAAACTGTCGACCAAGGGCCACTTCCTGCAACAGCACCCACAATGGCGCCAACGCCTTCAACGCCTGCGCTTGCGGAGGCGTCGATGATCGCTTTATGGCCGCACTGGTTTCGTCCCTGGTGGCTGTTGCTGCTGCCCGTGCTCGGCTGGTTGCTGTGGCAACTGTGGCATCGACAAAAGCGCGCCGGGCGCTGGCAGATGATCCTGCCACCCGCCTTCCATGCCGCCCTGCTCAGTGGCGGCAATGGTCGGGAAAGCAAGTCGCCGTGGTTGTTGCTGGGCCTGGCCTGGTTGCTGGCGGTGCTGGCCTTGCTTGGCCCCGGCTGGCAACGGGTTGAACAGATCAGCCAGAAACCCGCCGACCCGCTGGTGGTACTGCTGGAACTGACCCCCGAGATGCTCGCCACCGACAGCCCACCCAACCGCCTGGAGCAGGCGCGGCGCAAGCTGGTGGATCTGCTGCAGGCGCGCAGCGATGCGCAGACCGCCATCGTCGTGTATGCCGGGAGCGCTCATACGCTGGTGCCGCTCTCCGATGACCTGGCCACCAGCCGCAACCTGCTGGATGCCCTGCGTCCCTCGATCATGCCGCAGGCCGGCCATCGCGCCGACCTGGCGGTGGAAAAAGCCCTGGACCTGCTCAAGCACGGCGGCCTCGGCCAGGGCCGTTTGCTGTTGATTGGCTCGTCGCTGTCCAAGCAGGAACGCCAGGGCATTCGCCTGCTGCTCCAAGGCCAGGCGCCGAGCCTGTCGATCCTCGGCATTGGCAGCCGTGAAGGCACACCGGTCACCCAGGAAAGCGGCGAGTTCCTCAAGGATGAGCAAGGCGCGATCCTGATCCCGCGCCTGGACAGCCCGACGCTCAAGGCCTTCGCCAGTGAAATGGGCGGCCGCTATCGCCAGGCGCGCCTGGACGACAAAGACCTGCGCAACCTTGGCCTGCTGGACGGCCCGCAAACCCTGCGCGACGACGGCCAGCGCCTGCAGCTGGACACCTGGGCCGACCAGGGCTACTGGCTATTGCTGCCCCTGCTGCTGCTCGCCGCCTGCGCCGGTCGCCGGGGCTGGCTGTTCTGCCTGCCGCTACTGCTGCTGGCCGCACCGCAACCCAGCTACGCGTTCAGCTTTGATGACCTGTGGCTGCGCCCCGACCAACAGGGCCAATACCTGCTCAAGCACAAACGCCCGGCCGAAGCCGCCGAACACTTCGAGAACCCGCAATGGCAAGGTGTGGCCCTGTATGAAGCGGGCAACTACGCCGAGGCCGCCCGGCGCTTTGCCGAAGGCAGTGATGCCTACTCCCACTACAATCGGGGCAATGCCCTGGCCCGCGCTGGCGAGCTGGAAGCGGCGATAGACGCGTATGAACAGGCCCTGGAGGCCCAGCCGGACTTGCAGCCGGCGCTGAAAAACAAAGCCCTCGTCGAAAGCCTGTTGCTGGAAGAACCGGAACCCGAGCCTCCAGCCCCCGAAAAAAACGAGGATGACGAATCCACCCAACCCGGCCAAACTGCGCAACCAGGCGACGATGGCCAGCAAACCAGCGGCGGCGAGCAATCGCCCCAGGGCGCGGGCCAGGCGGGCACCGGCGAAAAACAGCCCGGCACCCCGCCGCCTGCGGGCAGTAACGAAGTACCCGGCAGCGAACTGGGCGACGAACAGACCACCACGCCCCCTCTGCGCCCGACGAACGACAGCCTCGACGAGGAGCACCGCCAGGCCCTGGAACAATGGCTGCGACAGATCCCGGACAACCCCGGCGAGTTGTTGCGACGCAAATTCTGGTACGAACAGCAACAACATCAGGACAAGACTCGATGAGCCGCTGCACCCCATTTGTCTTATTGCTAGCGCTGTGGGCCGCTCACGCCCAGGCGGCCGACCTGGCCGCCAGTATCGACCGCAGCCGCGTCAATTCCGGGGAAACGGTGGAGCTGACCATCGAGTCCAACGACGTCACCCAGTTCGGCAAGCCGGACCTGTCGCCCCTGGATCCGCTATTCGACGTACGCGGTACCCGCCAGATCAACCAGCTCACCACCCTCGACGGTAGCAACCACGCGACGACCCGCTGGATCATCACCTTGCAACCCAAGAGCACCGGCACGGTGGTGATCCCACCGCTGCAACTGGGCGAACTCAAGACCCAGGCGATCAGCCTGCAAGTGGACGAAACCCTGGGCCAGGACAGCGACAACCAGCTGCAACCGGTGTTCATCGAAGCCAGCCTCGACCAGAACACGGTCTACGTCCAAGCCCAGGCCCTGTTGACCGTGCGCATCTACCATTCGGTGGCGCTGTATGACGACAGCAGCCTGGCCCCTTTGCAGTTGGCCGATGCCCGGGTCGAGCAAGTGGGCGATTCACGTACCTATGAGAAAGTCATCAACGGCGTGCGCCATGGCGTGATCGAAATGCGCTACGGGATTTACCCGCAACACAGCGGGCAATTGCTGATCCCCGCACAGATGTTCAGCGCCACCATGGTCGAACCGCGCCCGGCCCAGGGCACTGCGCCCCAGGCGCCAAGGCCTGGCAAGCTGCTGCATGTCAATTCCACCGAGATCCCCCTGACGGTCAAGCCCAAGCCGGCCCTGTATCCAGCGGACGCGCCCTGGCTGCCGGCCCGCAGCCTGAGCCTGGGGGAAAGCTGGAACCCGGAACCTGCGAACGTACAGGTCGGCGACTCCCTGACCCGCATCCTTACCCTCAAGGCCGAAGGCCTGGCCAGCGCCCAGTTGCCGGCGCTGCCGAGCACCGAAATCGCCGGCCTGCGGCGTTACCCCGACCAGCCGGTACTGAGCAACCAAAACAGCGAACGCGGAGTGATAGGCAGCCGCGAAGACCGCGAAGCCCTGGTGCCCAACCGCGCCGGTGCCCTGGAATTGCCCGCCGTGGAAGTGGTGTGGTGGAACACCCACGAAGACCATCTGGAACGCACCAGCCTGCCGGCCCGCACCCTGCAAGTGGCGGTCAACCCCAGCCTGGTGGTCGACACACCGGCCACGCCTACGGTCATCACGGCACCGGATGATGGCCGCCTGTGGATCTGGCAGCTCACCAGCCTGCTCTTCGCCTGCACCACCCTGCTCGGCTACGGCCTGTGGTGGCGGGCCCGCTCACGGCCGGCGATCCTGCGCGCCGCACAGACCGGGCCTAGCCCTCGGACTTTGCTCGATGACCTCAAGCGCGCCAGCCAGGCCAACGACCCCCAGGCCACGCGCCAGGCCCTGGATGCCTGGGCCCGCCAGCAACCGGAAACCCTGGCGGACATGGCGGCGCGGTTCGTGCCCTTGTCCGATGCGCTGGATGGGTTGAATGGCGCGCTCTACAGCGAAAGCGGCCAGTATTGGCAGGGCGAAGAGTTATGGCGCGCGGTCAAGGCCATCCCCATGGCCGAGCGCGAACAGGCGCCGGTGGCAGACAGCACCAGCTTGCCGCCGCTGTATCCGAAGTAACTGCGATCCCCCCCCCGCCACGACACGCTGTGGCAATGGGCTTGCCTACAAACACTCCATCCCAACCACTCGTCGGCACTGTCAAATCTAACAGCTAGGCACTGCGCC